>NZ_JAWOVM010000062.1:0-13371 GCF_033339895.1 Vibrio sp. 1751 | reverse complement strand
GTCCTTAGCTCAGCTGGATAGAGTACCTGGCTACGAACCAGGCGGTCGGAGGTTCGAATCCTCCAGGACGCGCCACTCATTGAAACAGCCTCGCAATTGCGAGGCTTTTTTGTATCTAGACATCTGAAATATGGCGTAGGATCACTAGAGCCTATGTTCCTCTTTTTTAAAAGCGAATATGTGCGTATCTAAGCAATTTGGTATCAAGCTTCTGTCGCATCGTGTGAAATCATCCTGATTATCCCTCCTATACACTGACTTCCATTTTTCATTTCAATTACTCTTATGTAGTTACTTTGTTTGTTATTTGTTTATTAATTGTTAGTTTTATTCATCTTTTTGTTTTTGTTGGTTTTTACTGCGTGAGTACCGATTTGATTTTGAAATCTAAATCGCAGTTTTTATTTATGTCCTCCTTTACTCTGTTCATAAGGTGGTAGCGATTTGAAGTGATTATTTTGTCATGAACTGTGATCTGGGTAGTGAATAAATAATCATTTATCAGGATTACTACAAACCTTCCTTAAACAAAATTGACAAAATTTAACCAATCGAGATAATCCATGGGTCGGGATTTGACACTATTAAAGTCCTGCACGTTGTCAGGATGACAAAGAAAGGAAGCAACATGACTAATATAGGAAGCCTGCTAGTAGATGCGGCCACCCTGATGCTAACGGGGATGGCGGTCGTATTTATTTTCCTCACTATTCTTGTTTATCTCGTTCGGTTAATGTCGAAATTGGTACCAGAAGAAGTACCAGAGCCGATCGCAGCACCAAAAACAAACACTAATATTCAATCAACCTCTTCAGCTGTTAGTCCACAAGTAGTGGCGGCGATCTCGGCTGCGATTCATAAACATCGCGCCTCATTCGCGAAGTAGCCGAACTAGGATTAAAAAGGAGTTTAAGAGCATGTCTAAACCACTAGCTATTACTGATGTGGTCCTTCGTGATGCCCATCAATCACTATTTGCTACGCGTATGCGTATTGAGGATATGCTGCCTATCGCAGCTGAGTTGGATAAGGTTGGTTACTGGTCTCTAGAGACTTGGGGTGGTGCAACATTTGATTCTTGTATTCGATTCTTAGGGGAAGACCCTTGGGAGCGTTTACGTGAACTAAAAAAAGCGATGCCTAATACACCAATGCAAATGCTACTGCGTGGTCAAAACCTTTTAGGATACCGCCATTATGCCGACGACGTAGTAGAGAAGTTTGTTGAACGCGCGCATGCTAACGGCATGGATGTATTCCGTATTTTTGATGCAATGAATGACGTGCGAAACTTCCAGAAAGCCGTTAAAGCAACGGTTGATGTTGGTGCGCATGCTCAAGGTACGTTGTCTTACACTACGAGCCCAGTGCATAACGCAGACACTTGGGTTGACTTGGCAAAACGCCTAGAGGATTTAGGTTGTCATTCGCTGTGTATTAAAGATATGTCTGGCTTACTTAAGCCTTATGAAGCGGAAGAGCTTATCACGCGTATCAAAGCGTCTTGTGATGTGCCATTGGCACTTCATTGTCATGCAACAACGGGGCTGTCTACAGCAACAGCGGTAAAAGCAGTAGAAGCCGGTATTGATATTCTCGATACTGCGATTTCTTCAATGAGTTGTACTTACGGTCATACACCGACTGAAACGGTAGTCGCTATGCTAGAAGGCACCGAGCGAGATACCAATTTGAAACTCGAGCAACTGGAACCTATCGCCGCATATTTCCGTGAGGTACGTAAGAAGTATGCGAAGTGGGAAGGCCAGTTAAAAGGAGTCGATTCACGCATCCTGATTGCTCAAGTGCCTGGTGGTATGTTGACCAATATGGAAGGCCAGTTGAAAGAGCAGGGCGCTGCGGATCGCATTGATGAAGTATTAGAAGAGATCCCTCGTGTACGTGAAGATCTTGGTTTCATTCCATTGGTGACTCCAACTTCACAGATCGTCGGTACGCAAGCGGTGATTAACGTTCTTACTGGCGAGCGCTATAAGAGTATTACCAAGGAAACCGCTGGCCTATTGAAAGGTGAGTACGGTCAAGCGCCAGCGGAGTTAAATGCAGAACTGCAAGCGAAAGTGCTTGATGGTAAAGAGCCAATTACCTGTCGTCCTGCCGATTTACTTGAGCCTGAAATGGAGACGCTTACGGTTGATCTGATGGAGAAAGCGAAATCAGAAGGCATTAAGCTAGCAAGTGAGCGTGTTGATGACGTACTCACTTATGCACTTTTCCCTCAAGTTGGACTTAAGTTCCTTAAGAATCGTGAAAACCCAGAAGCATTTGAGCCAGCACCAACGCTAGAAGCTGCGAAGCCTGCTGTACCTGTAGCTCAACCAGCAACTGGTGGTGTAGAAACTTATAGTGTACGTGTTGACGGACAGGTGTATGAGGTGGAAGTTGGCCCTCAAGGTGAACTGACATCTGTTGCTCCTTCTAATGCACCGGCAAAATCGGCTACACCTAGCACACCTTCTAATGCTTCAGCTGAAGCGGTGCCTGCTCCTCTTGCAGGTAACATCTTCAAAGTGAATGTTCAGCCTGGTGCTGAGGTAGCTGAAGGCGATGTATTGCTCATCCTTGAAGCGATGAAAATGGAAACTGAAGTACGAGCGGCGCGTGGTGGTGTGGTTCAAGAGCTGAACGTTAAAGAAGGCGATGCTGTCACAGTAGGTGCGCCTCTGTTGAGCCTGGCGTAAGGGAGTATCATGGACGGATTGTTAACCCTTTGGGCAGAAACAGGGATCGCTAACTTCGAGTTCGGCCAAATCTGTATGATGCTGGTTGGTTGTACTTTGCTGTTTTTGGCAATTAAAAAAGGATTTGAACCTTTACTGTTATTGCCGATTGGTTTCGGTGCTATTTTGGCGAATATTCCAAATGCTGGCTTTACTGAGCCTGGTGGCTTGCTCTACTACGTTTACTACATTGGGATTGAATCGGGTGTGTTCCCGCTATTGATCTTCATGGGTGTGGGCGCGATGACTGACTTTGGTGCTTTGATCGCAAACCCAAAAACGTTGTGGTTAGGTGCGGCTGCGCAGTTTGGTATTTTTGCAACACTGTTTGGCGCTATTTTGCTCAACTATGTACCTGGCATGGAGTTCTCCATGGCAGATGCTTCGTCTATCGCGATCATCGGTGGTGCTGATGGGCCAACAGCGATTTTCTTAGCGAGTAAGCTCTCTCCAGATCTGCTAGGTGCGATTGCAGTCGCGGCATACAGCTATATGGCATTGGTGCCGATCATCCAGCCACCAATCATGAAAGCACTGACAACCAAGGAAGAGCGTCAAATCAAGATGGCTCAGCTTCGTCATGTTGGTAAATGGGAGAAAGTCATCTTCCCGCTTGCTGTATTACTGATGACGATTCTGTTCTTACCTTCAGCTACGCCATTGGTTGGTATGTTCTGTTTGGGTAACTTGATGCGTGAAGCTGGTGTGGTCGATCGTTTATCGAAAACTGCTCAAAATGAATTGATCAACATAGTGACTATCTTTTTAGGTCTTGGTGTTGGTTCTAAGCTGCAAGCTGAGCAGTTCTTGAACCTAGAAACGTTAGGTATCTTGGGGTTAGGCGCAATTGCATTTAGTATCGGTACTGGTGCGGGCGTCCTGATGGCGAAACTGCTTAACAAGTTCTCGAAAGAAGACATCAACCCACTTATTGGTGCGGCTGGCGTTTCTGCGGTACCAATGGCCGCGCGAGTCGTAAACAAAGTTGGTTTACAAGCTAACCCGCAAAACTTTTTGTTAATGCATGCGATGGGACCAAACGTTGCTGGTGTGCTGGGTTCAGCCGTTGCGGCTGGTATATTGTTAGCACTTGTTGGTTAGACATTATTGAAAATGGAATGATCAACCAATTTACAAAATCACGATTAACTTAGGTTAACAAAATGGTTTATAGTCAAAGGGATGCTTTCGCATCCCTTTTTGTTTTCTTGCAGGGAATGGTTTATGGAACACAAACAGATCGTTACCACTGAGTTTGGTGATGCCAACGTACTCGCGATTCAACATGCTTCTACACCATCACCACAGCCTGGTGAAGTCTTAGTAAAAGTCGCTTTTTCAGGCGTAAATCCTATTGATGTCAAAACTCGAGCTGGGCTCGGTTGGGCAGCAGCGCAGAATAAGGATAATTTACCTTGGGTGCCAGGTTACGACATCTCAGGAAAAGTGATGTCTTGTGGAGAGGGGGCATCACGTTTTAATGAAGGTGATGAGGTGGCTGGATTTATTGGTTTCCCAGTTCGAGGCGGTGGTTACAGCCAATACATATGTGTTCCAGAAACAGAGTTAAGTCATGTTCCTAGCTCTGTCACTTTGGAGGCAGCTGCTGCATTACCGCTGGCGGGACAAACTGCGGCACAAGCTCTCAGTAAGGCTAATGTGACTGAAAACGATCGCGTACTTATCCTTGCTGGAGCCGGTGGTGTTGGACACCTCGCGGTACAAATTGCGATCGCGACGAAAGCGGAAGTCTTTACAACCTGCAGTGAACGAAATCTAGACTACCTTGCGACGCTCGGTGCTCATGCAGTGAACTATCAATTTGCACCAGTGTCAGAACGTGTTGAAGATGTTGATGTTTTGATTGATTTAGTAGGCGGAGATGCTGCGTTAGATGCGCTTAAATGCCTGAAAGACAATGCGAGAGTCATCACCGTTCCAACCATAACTGCTGAGCTGATTTGTGAAAAAGCCAAACTCCTAGGCTTTGAGGCTAGTGGCATGTTGGTTGAACCAGACCCTGCGCAGTTAGATACCTTGTTGTACATGGTCGGCGTTGGCTTACTGAAGACTGAAATTCAACAGGTTTATCCTATGAGTGATGTCATTGGTGCTCACCAGCAGGTCGAATCAGGAAGAACCAGAGGCAAGGTGTTGCTTGATATGACATGCTAGAAGCATTTAACACGAGTTTTGAAAGTTTAGCGCTTTGGTTTTCAGATTCAGCATTATGGGTGCTTTTCATGACCGGTTTTCTCAGTGCCACGTTGTTGCCTGGTGGTTCTGAGGCGGGCTTAGTTGCCACTCTCTCATTAAATCAATACTCCGTTTCTTCAATTGTTATGGTCGCTACTATCGGTAATACGCTTGGTGGCTTAACAAATTATTGGCTTGGCTTGTGGATTCCCAACAAAGCACAAGAGGAAAAGCACGGTCATACCGCATTAAAGTGGCTCTCTAAGTATGGCTATTGGGGATTATTTTTTAGCTGGTTACCTGTAATAGGAGACCCGCTGTGTTTAGCCGCAGGGTGGCTAAGAATGAAGTTTCTGCCTTGCGTGATTTTAATATTTTTAGGAAAGGCTGCTAGGTATAGCTTACTTGCGGCCATCTATCTCGGATTATTTTAAGGAAAGTACATGAAGATGTTTTGGGTTGGCGCGTGTTCACTGTTGGTGATCACGGGCTGTGCATCAAATACGCCAGTTTCATCACTGCCGAAAGGGGTAACTTTCGTTGAGTCATCGAAAGCTGAAGAAGGCAAAGTTAAGATTCCATACCAAAAGTATAAACTCGATAATGGTTTAACGGTGATCTTAGCTCCTGAAGATTCTGACCCATTGGTCCATGTGGATGTGACTTACCATGTTGGTTCAGCTCGTGAAGAAGTGGGTAAGTCTGGTTTTGCGCATTTTTTTGAGCACATGATGTTCCAAGGTTCAGAGAACGTTGGTGACCAAGAGCACTTCAGAATCATCACAGAGGCTGGCGGCACGTTAAATGGTACAACAAACCGCGATCGTACTAACTACTTTGAAACTGTCCCTGCTAACCAGCTCGAGAAAATGCTGTGGTTAGAGTCTGACCGTATGGGCTTTTTGCTGGATGCGGTTTCTCAACGCAAATTTGAAATTCAGCGTTCTACTGTAAAAAATGAGCGAGCTCAGCGTTACGATAATCGTCCTTATGGCTTAATTTGGGAGCGCATGTCCGAAGCGCTATATCCTGAAGGTCATCCGTATTCGTGGCAAACCATTGGTTATGTTGAAGATCTTGATCGTGTTGATGTGAACGACCTCAAAGCGTTTTTCTTGCGTTGGTATGGCCCAAACAATGCAACTATCACGATCGGTGGTGACTTAGACGTTGAACAAACTCTAGAGTGGGTAAATAAGTACTTCGGTTCGATTCCTCGTGGTCCTGAGGTTGAAAATGCGCCGAAACAACCTGCAAAACTGCAAGAAGATAAATACATCACTCTAGAAGATCGTATTCAACAACCTATGGTGATGATCGCGTGGCCAACAACCTACAACGGCGAAGAAAGCCAAGCGTCTCTCGATACATTATCGGAAGTATTGGGTGGCGGTACCAACAGCGTGCTCTATCAAGACCTAGTGAAGACTCAAAAAGCGGTCGATGCTGGTTCATTCCATGATTGTGCTGAACTGGCGTGTAACTTTTACGTTTACGCAATGGGTGATTCTGGAGACAAAGGCGACCTATCAAAACTGTACGACGAGCTTTTACAATCACTGAATCAGTTTGCGGAAAAAGGCGTGACAGAAGATCGCCTTGAGCAGTTGAAGGGTAAAGCGGAAGCGGATGCTATTTTTGCGCTAGAAAGCGTTAAAGGTAAAGTGACTCAGTTGGCTTCCAACGAGACATTTTTCGGCGATCCTGATCGTCTTGAGCAACAGCTTGAACAAATCCGTGCAGTTACGCCGACTTCGGTAGAAAAAGCGTATACGGACTTTATTCAAGGTAAGAACAAAGTGACCCTAAGCGTGGTCCCAAAAGGAAAAACAGACCTTGTCGTAAAACCTGCGACCTTTGTGACGCCAAAGCGTACGCTGCCAGAATATGAGAAGATTTCCGATGACCAATTGGCGTATCGTCGTGCGACCGATAACTTCGATCGCTCAGTGCAACCGCCAGTAGGAGAACCAGTGAAAGCGACGATGCCAGAGCTGTACGAGTTACATTTCAAGAATGGCTCAGAGCTGCTTGGTGCAGTTAGCGATGAAACGCCGACGGTGATGATGCAATTTAGTCTACCTGCAGGGACACGTTTTGTTGAAAAGGGTAAAGAAGGTCTTGCCCAATTGACCGCTGCGATGTTGCAAGAAGGTACAACGAAACGCAGTGTCGAAGAGATTCAAGCTGAGCTTGATAAACTGGGTAGTGTTATCTCTGTTAATGCCACAGGTTATACAACAAACATCAGTGTTTCTGCTCTAGAAAAGAACTTAGAGCCGACGTTAAAAATTGTCGAAGAGATGTTGCTGTCTCCTGCATTTAATCAAGATGATTTCGAGCGTGTAAAAATGCAAGCGCTAGAAGGCCTGGTATATGAGCACCAAAATCCAAGTTGGATGGCGTCACAAGCGAGTCGCCAGGTGCTCTATGGGGATTCGGTTTTTGCTCGACCAAAAGACGGCACGCAAGCAGGTGTCAGTGCATTAACGTTGGATGATGTCCGTGAATTCTACTCGAAGCATTACACGCCACAAAGTGCGCAAATCGTCGTTGTTGGTGACATCAATAAACAGGAAATTGAGCAGCAACTGACGTTCTGGAAAAACTGGCAAGATGAAGCTGCGCCATTGTATGCACCGCAAAGCATTGCTGCATTAGGTGAGCAAAAGCTCCATCTTGTTGATAAACCAGGAGCGCCGCAAAGTGTGGTCATGATGGTTCGTCAAGGTATGCCTTACGACGCAACGGGCGATTTTTACCTAAGCCAACTGGCAAACTTCAACTTAGCTGGGAACTTCAATAGCCGCATTAACCAAAATCTACGTGAAGACAAGGGTTACACATACGGTGCTTACGGATATTTCTCTGGGAATCCAGAAACAGGCTCGGTGGTTTTCACCGCGCAAGTACGAGCGGATGCAACGGTTGCTTCGATCATTGAGATGGAAAATGAGCTAAATGAATACTCGCAGTCAGGTATTACTGATGAAGAGATGAAATTTATGCGTCAAGCGGTCGGTCAAAAAGATGCACTGAAATATGAAACACCAACACAAAAAGCGGAGCTCATCAGTGATATTCTTAAGTACAACCTCGATCATGATTACTTGCAGCAAAGAAACGCTATCGTAGAAAAAGTCGATAAGCAGACGTTGAATGCGCTGGCTCAGAAATGGTTTGATCCAAATGACTATCAAATTATCGTCGTTGGTGATGCTAAATCGTTGCGTCCTCAATTAGAAAAGTTGGGGAAAGACGTAGAAGAGCTTGAAATCATTCGATAGAGTACACATTTAATAGCGGAGAAACGTTTCTCCGCTATTCATCTAGATAAGCAACTTTTCGTGGGTTATTTATCTAGATGCATTAATTATCAATAACTTAGCTTACACTTGTGTTATGTAACAAGTGTCCTGCTCCCAATATAAGCGAACCTCATTTTGACTGATTTTGCTGCGCGACTAAAAAAAGTTGCATCAAACCCCGAAGTATTTAAGCAGTTTGGACGCGGTGTTGAGCGAGAAACTTTGCGCTATCGTCAGGATGGACATCTAGCTACAACTCCTCATCCTGAAGGGTTAGGCTCTGCGTTCACAAATCAATGGATCACAACGGATTTTTCGGAATCATTGTTAGAGTTCATTACGCCTGTGTCACATGAAATTCCAGAACTGATGGCACAGCTGAAAGATATCCATCATTTCACTCAAACCAAAATGGGTGAAGAGAAAATGTGGCCACTATCAATGCCTTGCTACGTAGGCTCAGAGGATGATATTCAGTTAGCCCAGTATGGCTCTTCGAATGCAGCGAAAATGAAAACGCTGTACCGAGAAGGCCTAAAGCGTCGCTATGGCAGCCTGATGCAAATTATTTCAGGTGTCCACTTTAACTTCTCGTTTCCTGAAACATTTTGGGATGCGCTCTATGGCGAGCAAGATGAACAAGCCCGCCAAGATGCTAAGTCTGATGCGTACTTTGCGTTGATCCGTAATTACTACCGCTTTGGCTGGATGATTCCCTACTTCTTTGGTGCATCACCAGCGTTATGTAGCTCTTTTATTCAAGGTCGTGAAACCGATCTGCCATTCGAGAAGATTGGCGGGACATTATATTTGCCGAAGTCGACGTCTTTGCGTTTGAGCGATCTTGGCTATACCAATAGTGCTCAAAGTGTGCTGAAAATTGGTTTTAACAGCATTGACCAATACCTCGATGGTTTGAGTGATGCGATTCGCCACCCATCAGAAGAGTTTGCGAAAATTGGGGTAAAAGTGGATGGTGAATACCGCCAGCTTAATTCCAATATCTTACAAATTGAGAATGAACTGTACGCTCCGATTCGTCCAAAACGTGTATCGAAAAGTGGTGAGAAGCCTTCAGATGCGTTACGACGCGGTGGTGTCGAATACATTGAAGTTCGTTCTCTAGATGTTAACCCATTCAGCGCAGTGGGCTTAAATGAAGAGCAAGTACGATTCTTGGATCTCTTCCTTACCTGGGCGGCCTTGTCAGACTCAGACCCTATGGATAACTGTGAATTAGAGTGTTGGCGCGATAACTGGAATAAAGTCATTGTTTCTGGCCGTGAAAAAGGTCTAATGCTGCAAATTGGTTGTCAAGGTGAACGTCTATCTCTACAAGATTGGGCACACCGAGTTTTCGTCGAGTTACGTCAAATAGCACAGCAAATGGATATGACCGCTGGTGGCAGTGCATACCAAGATGTGTGTAATCAACTCGAGACATGGATTGATAACCCAGAACTAACGATCTCTGGTCAACTATTAGAGCTAACGAAAGAGCTGGGTGGGCTAGGTAAAGTTGGTTGTACTCTTGGTATGAAGTACCGTGATGAAAACCTAGCTCACGGTTATCAGTACTACTCACAAGATACGATGGAAACGGAAGTAGCGTCGTCCGTGGAAAAACAAAAGCAAGCAGAGCAGAGTGACACGCTTTCTTTTGATGATTTTTTGGAAGATTACTTTGCTTACCTGAAGCAGTAATGACTAACTAAGGATTGGTGCGGTTGAACATTAAGTCGTCAGTAGTAGCGGTACTTGGAAGCGTGTTACTTGCAGGTTGTGCTACGGCACCGCCAAAGCAGCAGAATAACTTATGCGAGATATTCCGAGAGAAATCCGGTTGGTACGATGATGCCAAAGATATGGAAGATGAATGGGGGACCCCTATTCATGTCGCTATGGCCATCATTAAACAAGAAAGCAGCTTTCGGCACGATGCAAAACCACCTAAAGATTATTTGCTAGGGTTTATTCCTTGGGGACGAGTCAGCAGTGCGTATGGTTACGCTCAAGCTCAAGACCCTGCTTGGGAAGACTTCCAAGATGCCACAGGTCAGGGTGGCTCTCGTACCAACTTCGATGATTCTATGATGTTTGTCGGTTGGTATACTCATGAAACACGGCGTCAGCTAGGGATTTCATTATGGGATCCCTATAACCAGTATCTGGCTTATCATGAAGGGCGAGGTGGGTATAAGCGAGGTACTTATAATCGAAAGCCTAGTTTAATCAAAGTCGCTCGACGTGTTGAACAAACAGCGAAAACTTATGGCTGGCAGCTGAAGCAATGTCGTCAGGAATTAGAAGACAACAGCAGCTGGTTCTTTTAGCCCACAGTCAGTTCATGTGCTGTAGGGATGAATGACATTTATCCATTACCGAAAGGTACTGGAGTTACAATCAGGAGAGATGTAATGCCTTTACTCGATAGTTTTACCGTGGACCACACTCGTATGAATGCACCCGCTGTACGAGTGGCGAAAACCATGCAGACCCCAAAAGGGGATACGATTACTGTTTTCGACTTACGCTTTACTGCGCCAAACAAAGACATTCTTTCTGAAAAAGGTATTCACACCCTAGAGCACCTTTATGCAGGCTTTATGCGTAATCACCTAAACGATGATTCTGTTGAGATCATCGATATTTCGCCTATGGGTTGCCGCACAGGTTTTTACATGAGCCTGATTGGCACACCATCAGAGCAGCAAGTCGCAGATGCTTGGATTGCAGCAATGGAAGATGTGCTGAAGGTAGAAAGTCAGAATAAGATCCCTGAACTTAACGAATACCAATGCGGCACGGCAGCAATGCACTCTTTAAAAGAAGCACAACAGATCGCAAAGAACATTTTGGATGCTGGTGTTTCGGTGAACAAAAATGATGAACTTGCTTTGCCTGAGTCGATGTTAAAAGAGTTGCGCATCGACTAGGTGCTCATTAAGAAGCATATTGCCCCAATAAGTAAAAAAGCCTGACATGAGTCAGGCTTTTCTTTTGGTTATTTGGATGTCGATTTTTTCTTCTTCGGATAAACACGAACGAGCTTGATTCGGTTCTCTTCAATCTCAACAAGTTCCATTGGGTGACCCGCTACTCTCACACTTAGATGGCTCTCAGGAATATCTTCCAAGTGTTCTAAAATGAGCCCGTTTAGCGTTCTCGGACCATCCGTTGGTAAATCCCACTTCAGGCCTTTGTTGATATCTCGGATATTGGTGCTGCCTTCAATAAGGAAGCTTCCGTCACCTTGAGGACTGATCTCATCAGAGAGGCTTGGAGAAATTGACGTCGTGAACTCACCAATGATCTCTTCCAGAATATCTTCAAGAGTAATTAGACCGATGATATCACCGTACTCATCCACGATCAGACCGATACGTTGCTTGTTACGTTGGAATTTTAACATTTGCACGTTCAGTGGTGTGCCTTCTGGGATGTAATAGACCTCATCAGCAGCACGTAATAGCGTTTCTTTGTTGAATTCGTTCTTTTCCAACATCAGACGATAAGCTTCACGCAAGCGCAGCATGCCAACCACTTCATCAATTTGGTCACGATAGAAAACTATGCGTCCATGTGGTGAGTGTGTTAGCTGGCGAACAATGGATTTCCAGTCGTCGTTAATATCAATACCGGTAATTTCATTGCGTGGGACCATAATGTCGTTCACGGTGACGTGCTCAAGATCTAAAATAGACACTAGCATGTCTTGGTGTCGGCGAGGGATCAAACCGCCAGCTTCATTTACCACCGTACGCAGCTCATCGGAGCTAAGATGATCTTCTGCTGAGTGATCCGCTCTTACACCAAGTAAGCGGATAAAGCCATTCGTAATAAAGTTAACAAGCATCACTAAAGGCGACAGTAACTTCATCAGTATGGTCAATAATATACTGCTCGCGTAGGACACACGTTCAGGGTAAAGCGCTGCAATTGTTTTAGGGGTAACCTCGGCAAAAACCAATACAACCATAGTTAGTGCACCGGTTGCGATAGCGACACCTAAATCACCATACAAACGCATACCAATAATGGTCGCGATAGCAGACGCGAGAATATTAACGAGGTTGTTGCCGATAAGAATAAGACCAATCAAACGATCTGGACGGTCTAATAGTCTTTCGACTCGCTTAGCACCCTTATGCCCGTTTTTGGCTAAGTGTTTTAAGCGATAACGATTCAGAGACATCATCCCTGTTTCTGAACCGGAAAAGTAACCTGATATGACGATAAGACACGCGAGTAGCGCAAACAAGATACCCGTAGAGATGTCGTCCAAAACGTTGCTGTTCCTTGTAAGTATTGGGTTATATAACGGTTGAGTAAGTCCGTTAAGTCAAAGAGTTAAGGCGTACTGTATTTTATCTAGCCTAAAATATAAAGGATAGGAGCCCTAGAGCTCCTTAATTCAAGATGATTTCTTTTACAAAGCGACTGCCAAAATATGCCAGAGTCAACAGTGTTGCTCCTGCAACAGCGAACCATGTGACTTTTCTACCACGCCAGCCTTTTTGATAGTGACCCCAAAGTAGTATTGAGTACACCACCCAAGCGATGAAAGAAAGAATGCCCTTATGTGCCTTACCTTGGGCAAACATATCCTGCACAAAGACAAAGCCAGTAATGAGCGTGGCAGTTAACAATAAGTTACCGATCAAAATAATTTTGAAGAGTTGACGCTCCACCATTAATAGAGGCGGCAGGTTTGGGTTAATCGCCAAAGATTTTTTTGCTTTCAGTTTGTGATCCAGCCAAGCCAACTGAAGCGCATAGAGTGCCCCGATAGTTAAAGTCGCGTATGAGAAGAGCGCAAATGAAATATGAATGAGTAGCTTAGGGTCATTCTCTAGGTGCTTTATAAACGTGCTTGGCAAAAATGTGGCAGCAGATAAATTGATGGCAGCAAAGCTATAAACGACAGGCAATAAAAACCACAGTCGGTTTTTCAACATAGCAAGGCTCATGACCAGAGAAATAATAAAACTGATCAAAGAAGCCACGTTGAGAATACTCAGGTTTTGACCTGAACCATCAAAAATCAGATCACTCAAAATCCACGCATGAAAAACAAGCGCACAGGCAGCACTAGCAAACACTGTTTTTGCTTTGATTCCTGACTG
>NZ_JAWOVM010000061.1:0-26600 GCF_033339895.1 Vibrio sp. 1751 | reverse complement strand
ATGACCCAGACAATGTACGTGCCTTCAATCGGTCATATGGCGGGCGAGTTTTTGGTATCTGCGTCATCACTTCAAGCTGTGATGGCTTGTTACCTAATCCCATATGGCTTGTCGCAATTTGCGTATGGCACACTATCGGACCGCTTGGGACGCAAACCGATCATCATCGTCGGGCTGCTTATCTACATCGCGGGTACACTGGTAGCATTATTTGCACATCAATTTGAATGGTTCTTGATTGGTAGCTTTATCCAAGGCTTAGGTATTGGTTGCGGCGGTGCGATGTCACGCACTCTGACTCGCGATTGCTTTGAAGGCTCTGATCTACACAGAGCAAACAGCTTAATTAGCATGTGTGTGATTTTCTCACCATTAATGGCACCAGTATTAGGCGGCTACCTAACAGAAGCTTTCGGATGGCGGTCAAGCTACTTGTTCTTAGCGCTATTTGCTATCGCGGTTGTGATCACCATGATGACAAGCATGATGGAGACGCTACCAAAAGAGAAACGCAAATTCGAACCAGTAGCCAAAAGCTACAAACACGTTTTGTCTGACCGCCGCTTTCAAGGCTTTTTGATTTGCCTGGTTGCAACATTCGCTGGTGTGGGTGTATTCGAAGCGGCGGCTGGGGTGTTGTTAGGTGGGGTATTAGAATTACCAGCAACAACGGTAAGTTTGCTGTTTATATTGCCGATCCCAGGTTACTTGGTGGGCGCAGGCTTATCTAGCTATATAGCAAGACGTCGCTCTGAGCGTCGTGCTCTAAATGTAGGCTTGGTCTCTATTTTTGTGGGCTCTGCTATTGTGCTCATCCCAGGCTTGTTTGGTTTAACCACAGCATTAACGCTGGTTGGAGGCGCAACCGTGTACTTTTTGGGTGCAGGTATTCTCTTCCCAGCAGCAACAACTGGAGCGATTGCGCCATTCCCATACCATGCAGGAACAGCAGGCGCGACATTGGGTGGCATGCAAAACTTGGGGGCAGGTGTAGCAACTTTGCTCGCGTCACTATTTCCAGCGCATAACCAGATGCCTTTGGGCATTTTGATGATGGCAATGTCGGTAATTGCAATGCTTGGGTTAATGTGGGTGAATCGAGCACACAATCACTCAAACGAAGTACCGCAAGTTATCTGATCATTATCAGCTGACTTTCAAAATCCAAAAGGGACACACTCAACAAGTGTGTCCCTTTTTTCATATCACACTATATCGATTTCCCGATGAGAATGATTTAACTTTCGAATTGATATTTGTTAAAAATAACAGCTGCTTACACAATGTGTTTTCAGCTCCCTTAAAATTGAGTAGCCAACTCGAAAATATTGAGGATTCTCACTTTTTCGGCATACCCCATAACAAAGAATGGACAACTGAAAACCACTAACAAAATGAAAGCCCAGCCCTCAGGATGAGGCCACTTGGGTGTACAATAAGGATAAAATCAGATGCGTTTCACTTTAACTACGTTGGCCGTCTCGGTCGCGCTTGTCGCCGGATGCAGCAATCAAGGAATCCCCAGCATGACTCAATACTCCCAAACACAGATCGTTGCTCAACAAACTCAAGCTCCGGTTGCGAAAAAAGTCCCTCACTCGATGACTATTCATGGCGATACCCGCGTTGATAACTACTACTGGATGCGTGACGACGAACGTAAAGACCCTGAAATTTTACAGCACCTAGAGAAAGAAAATCAGTACGCAGAAACCGTTCTAAAGCACACTGAAACACTTCAAGATACGCTATTTGAAGAAATTAAAGGGCGCATCGCAAAAGACGACAACTCAGTACCGGTTCGTAAAGGCAACTATTTCTACTCCAGTGAAGTGACCGGAGATAACGAGTACGAAGTCCATTTGCGAGCTAAAGACTTTGCAGGCAAAGACAAACAAATCATTTTAGATGTCAATGAACTAGCAAAAGAACATGAATTTTTCAGTATCGGCGGCCTATACGTTAGTCCGAATGAAAACTTATTGGCGTATGGCGAAGACACATTAAGCCGCCGCGTGTACACCCTTAAGATCAAAGACCTGACAACAGGCAATTACCTACAAGATGAAATCGAAGGGGCCTCAAGCGCTGTCGCATGGCAGAACGATAACAACGCCTTTTACTACATCAAAAAAGATCCACAGACCTTATTGGGCTACCAAGTTTATCGTCATGTATTGGGCACACCACAAAGCAGCGATGAGCTTATTTTTGAGGAAACCGACAGCGCCTATTACACCTCACTAAGCAAAAGCAAAGATGGCGAAGATATTTATATCTGGCATTCGAGTACAGAAACCAGTGGGGTCTCTATCATTGATGCGAACAACCCTAAAGCAAAGGCGAAACCGTTCTATCCTCGTGAAGATGGCATTGAATACAGTATTTCTAAGCTAGGCGATTGGTACTACATTTATACTAACTATCAAGCCGTCAACTTCCGTTTGATGAAAGTTCATCAAAATGACATGCATGACCGCTCTAAATGGCAAGATGTGATTGCCGCAGACGACAACACTCAACTTGTCGACTTCGAGTTATTCGATGATCACATCGTCTATGAACAGCGCTCTAACGGCCTAGCAAGCGTCACTGTACGTCAGCTTTCAACAGGAAAAGAACTCCCCCTCACATTTAATGACGATGCGTTTGCTGCCTATTTGACAGGTAACCTAGAGCTGGATAACGAGAAAGTTCGTATTTATTACAGCAGTTTAACCACTCCAGGAACCTACTACGATTTCGATCTAAAAACGGGCGAGTCAGAAATCATGAAGCAAACACCTGTACTTGGTGATTTTAATCCTGACAATTACCAATCAGAACGCATTATGATCACAGCCCGTGACGGTAAAGAAGTACCCGTTTCTTTGGTGTATCGTAAAGACTTATTTAAGAAAGATGGTACGAATCCACTCTACCAATATGGTTATGGGTCTTATGGCGCAACCATTGAGCCAACTTTCCGCTCGACACGTTTGAGTCTATTGGATCGCGGCTTTGTTTACGCCATTGCTCATATTCGTGGATCTGAAATGCTTGGCCGCCCTTGGTATGAAGACGGTAAAAAACTAACCAAGCAAAACACATTCAACGACTTTATTGATGTGACTAAAGGTTTGGTTGAACAAGGCTACGGCGCGAAAGATAAAGTCTTCGCTGTTGGTGGCTCTGCAGGAGGTCTCTTAATGGGGGCTATCATCAACCAAGCACCAGAACTGTACCGCGGTATCGGTGCACATGTTCCGTTTGTGGACGTGGTAACCACTATGCTCGATGAATCAATTCCATTGACCACCAATGAGTATGATGAATGGGGTAACCCAAATAACAAAACATACTATGACTATATGTTGAGTTACTCGCCTTACGACAACATCAAGGCGCAAAACTACCCGAACATGTTGGTAACGACTGGCTTGCACGACTCTCAAGTACAGTACTTTGAACCAATGAAGTGGGTCGCCAAACTTCGTGAAATGAAGACAGACGATAACGTCTTGTTGTTCAAAACCGATATGGAAGCCGGACACGGCGGCGCATCTGGTCGATTTAAGCGCTTAAAAGAAGATGCGCTAGAGTATGCCTTCTTCCTCGATTTACTCGATAAAAAATAAGCGTATTAATAGAACTGTATCTCTAACAACAAAAAATGCCCGCAACTTGCGGGCATTTTTATAGACGCACTCTCTAAACAAAGAGTGGGGTTACCTAAGCACAGAATGACTAGCGTCTCTTATAGCCAAAGGATAGCAGAAAGAAAAACGCCTACTCACAACGAGTAGGCGTTAACACAATAAATGTGTTTAGGCAGTAGAAACTGGCCTATTTATTAGAAGTAGTAACGAGCACCTAGAGTCCAGTAGTCGTTCTCTTCATTGTTGTAGTCGTTACCTAGATCAAACTGGTAAGCTGCAAACGTTACGAAAGCAGGAGTTACAGCGTACTCTGCTTGTAGCGCAGTTTCGCTTGAAACTGTCTTATTGTCTTCTTCGTCTTCTACGCCTTCGTAGTTAACGCTGAATGTCCAATCGTTTACGCCGTATGCCAAAAGAGCTTCAAGTTGAGAAGTGTCTTTACGCATTTGGTAAAAGTACTCGTTCATACCGTATACTACTGCTGCGTATAGACCTGAACCGTACTGACCGTAGTTTACAGAGAATAGGTGTGATTCAGCGTTCTTAGTACCTAGAGTCGCGTTTTTAACATCACCACCGCTGTATACGTAGCCTAGACCAAAGCCAGCTACAGAACCGCTCAATGCAACTTGACCACGTTGCTCGTATGTTGTTGCATCTGAAGTTTGCTCACCTTGCCAACCTAGACCTAGGTTGAAAGCAAAACCTTCACCAAATTCAAAACCTTTACGGTAGCTAAGCATTTTATCAGCACGAGCTGAGCCTAGGTTGCCGTGGTTGTCGTACAAAAAGTCGTTCGCAAACGCGATTGGTAGATCCGCAACGCCAGCGACATCGTAGTAAGGTGACCATTGAGTACCTGCTACTAAACGGCCAAACTGCTCATGAGTAGCACCGATGTAACCTAGACGAGTTTTGAATGACTGTTCACCACCATTTAGGTAGTTAAGCGCCCATTCACCTTTAGCGTCGATAGTAATACCGTTGCCAATGTCTTTCTTACCCGCAACGTTAATACGCGGAGACACTTGGTGAACTTTTACATCTTCTTCGAAATACTCACCCACGCCAACTGAAACGTGACCGCCGATCGATAAAGATGTACCATCGCTGTTGTAAACTTCTGCTGCGAAGGCCTGTGAACCACATGCTAGTGCCGCCACTGCAACGGCTAGAGTTTTCATTTTCATTGTTAACATCCGTATAGTTGTTTGTACCGGTTCGCTTAGAAACAGATTAAATCCGAATCAATCGCAACGAACACATAACAAAGTAGTAATGAAATAGAAATGAAACAAACACTTTCTTATGCAACCAGTGGTATTAATGCTCACATTTTGAAATGGATCACAAAAAAATAGGGAACTTTTCATTCCCCATCATAAAATCTGTGGCTTTTTACGTGTCACATCTCCCAACGTGCGAGTGGCTTCTCAGTTTTGATACCCTTACTGCCCCAGCGGTCAATAACATCAATTTGCAGTATGCGGCTCGGTTTAATAAGCGATGTCAAGGTTTTCGACGGTCGTTTATCCGTCACCAACCATAGCGTTTTATCTTGTTCAAACTGAGCTTTTAAAGATAATTTGTCTTCTTCTGTCCACTCGAGTTCCGGCTTAAATTCGCGCCCAACCACAAACAATTGGTTGCCAGAGGCAAAGTCCTCTAGTGACTCACTCATCAGTACCACTGAATCGATGCCTTTATCGAAGATCTCTGCCTGTTGTTGGTTGATCAGTTCACGCACATTGAGCATAAGAGCCTGTTGATTCGTTTGAATCGTCTTTTGGTGTTCAGGATATACACGTTGTAGATCCTCTCCAACAATACCCGCCATTCGGATTAAGTTTGTAGGGTTCAGCCATGCGTACTTCGATGTTGACCCGTTTTCCAATGTCAGTACTGCAACTCCTTGAGCTCTAGGAGAAATGGCCTGCGATGCATCGATTTCAATCAAGTGAATGTTGCCCTGTCGAGCGTAAACATAAGTCGGGTCTTGTTTCCAAATCGCACCAAGAGTAATAGCAACCGTCGCGGCTTGACCCGCTTGCTTAACTTGCTCTGTACCTTTATTTGCGAACCAGTTCTCAAGACGCTCAACGCCGTAACGCTTTGGAGGCAGATACTGAGTCTCTATCCCTGTACCTTTCATGAGTTGCTCAGACAACATGTACGTGACGGGAGTGCTGGTTAAAATGTCTTTGGCGCTTGCCAACGATGGAAGTGTTGTCGCTATAACCAAACCAAAAGTTATCGCTAATTTTTTTATCTTCATGTTCATTACTTTATAAAAAGGGTTACGCTTTTTGGATAATTCGGTAAACCGTTGCTGTTAGGAAAAATGCCGCAGAAACAATGATGATGGATGCGCCTGATGGCACTGGTAGCTCAAGCTCCATCGGCAGTATGGTTCCTATTAAACACGCAATGGTTGCCAATAAAGAAGAAAGGAGAACAAAACTGCCCATGCGTTTAGTCAATAACCTAGCCGTTGCACCAGGAATCAGTAGCAATGCACCAACCAATACCGCGCCAATAATCTTTACCGCGGCGATGGTGACCAAGGTGATCATCATGACAAATAAGTAATCATAAAAGCTGGTATTAAAGCCGCGTACACGTGCAATATCCGGGCTGATACAAGTTAGCAAAATGCGGTTAAACGTTGGAATAAGAAGCAGTAATATGATCAAACAACTGATCGCTAAAATAAGGATATCGTTGTCCGTCACAGTCAAGATCGAGCCAAACAACACGTTCTCCAACATGTGAATGTTGATCTTACGAGCAACGTACATTAACAGCGCAGCACCAACCGCTAACGCTAATGCAAGAAAAACCCCAACCAGTGTGTCGTAAGGTACATTCGTACGATTACGAACAAAGTGAAGCAACAGCGCAAAAATCATACAAAAGCTAAACAATCCGATGATCGGATTCTCTGGCGGCTCACCGAGCAACACACCAATCGCGATTCCGGTAAGCGCAGCATGCCCAACCGCTTCAGAGAAAAAAGCCAGTCGCTTGGCGATGACTAATGTACCAAGACCACCAAGTAATGGTCCTAATATCAGCGCTGCCACAATTGCGTTTACCATGAAGGCATAAGAAAAGCTATCGCTTAACCATCCAGCTTCAACGCCGCTAACCGCTAACTCTCGCAACCAATCCATTATGCAGCCTCCTCTTTTGCTGTGTAGTGCTTGAATAATGTTTCTATACGATCAGGGCTTAGCACATCTGAATGGTGACCTGACGCCACAATTTGACGATTTACGACATGGACCTGCGCATCTAAACGGCGCACGGCGGTCACGTCATGATGTACTGCCACCACCGTTTTGCCTTCTCCAACAACTTCATGAATCAAACCTTCAAGATATCGAACACCTTGCTCATCCATGCCAGTTGTAGGTTCGTCTAAAACCAATAAATTGGGCTCATCCAGTAAAGCTTGCGCAAACAAAACACGCTGTTGCTCACCGCCAGAGAGTTGCCCCATACGACGGTCGCTACGCGTTGCCATACCCACGCGATCCAGCTGGGCCAGGGCATGTTGAGTTTGTTTCGTTTTACGTCGCCAAAATAGAGGGATACGAGTTTGGTTAAGCAGTACAAAATCCATCACGGTTAACGGGAGGCTTGCTTCAAACATCGCTTTTTGTGGCACATACCCTATCTTCCCCGATGCAGCTGATGGTTCTGGCCAATTGAGCGCTATGTTTCCCGAAAATGGCGTGAGTCCAAGTACCGAACGAAGCAAAGAGGTTTTACCACCGCCGTTCGGTCCCATAATCACGTGACATTTCGCGTTCTCGAATTCGGCGCTGATGTTCTGCAAAATGATATTGTCGGCGTATTTTAGGCCCACGTTACTTAAGGAAACGGAAGGTCCAGTCATCACGCCTTTTCCCCTGCTCGCTTACTCGCCACAAATTTCATGGCTTCGATTAGTGTTTCCACATTATCTCGCATCTCAACCTCGACTTTATCAGCCTCATACTCACCGTGAGTCATGTGAGAAAAGCGATAAAGCTGCACCCCGGTCGCCTCTTCGATGGTATCAACAAAGCGATTCGGCATATTGAGCTCATAAAACAGAACATCAATGCCCGATTCACGAATTTTCTCTATCGTTTCCTGTAGCTGACTTGCACTTGGTTCTACACCATGAGCAGGCTCAATGACAGCGGCAACGTCAACACCAAACTCCTGAAGGATATATCCGTAAGCATTGTGGGTTGTCGCCACCTTCATACCAGCCGTGTCCAACTCACCAAGAGACAACATTGCATCACGCTTCATCAGGCGAAATGTTTTCGCGTATTTACGAGCATTTTGGCGATAGAACGTAGCATTGTCTGGGTCCAATTGGCTTAGCTCACTCGCGATGGTGTAAACCTTTTGAATGGTTGTTGATAGACCGACAAAGGTGTGAGGGTTCACTGCTCCTTGACCAACAGACTGCCCCATAGCGGGCAATAAAGGCACTTCTTTGTTCGCTTCTATAACCACGAGATCATCACGCTGAGAAGCCTTGATCACTTTCAGTGCAAAATCGTCATGACCAATACCATTGATCACTATTACGTCCATTTCATTTAAGCGCTTAAGATCATTAGGTTGTGGCAAATAGTTGTGAGGATTAAAACCAGCATCAACCAAAGGAACGATGTCCGCCTTCTCACCAACAACGGCTTTAACATAGCTGTAATAAGGTTGAAGCGTAATACCAATACTGAGTTTATCGGCAGCAAAGCCAGTAGAAGACACCGTCAATAACGCGGTGGCTGTAAGAATACGACGTAAAAGAGAGCGTTTGATCATAGTACTTATCAATTATGTTGTCTTAATGGGCGTGAGAGTGGGAAGAAGAGTCTGACAGAATGATTTGTTTCCACCCGAAATCGTGGCGTTTAGCTAGATCGCTTAGTCCCTCCACATTTAACGAACGGCTAGAATCATTAAACCAAATATCAGCTTGAGAACTGCGGCTATCCAACAGCATGGAAGCAGAGCCTTGGGCACTGGTCTTCACGCCAATGTAGACACCGTCATCAATTCGTTGCCACTGATGAGAACCTTTACGCTTCCAGTTTTGGTCTTTCACGAACGGAGCAATCCAAAGCACCTCCATATCAGAGATCTCAGGCCAAGTTCCGGTATCTAACTGCAAATCACGAATCTCTTCATGAGCGAGCTTAAGCTCAGCGATCAACCCCAACTCATTTTGATGTAAATCCGTGATTAACACTTGATGAGACTGCATGTCTGGCTTTTCAGTCGCGACCTGATGGTAGGGCATAAGTATGGCTGCTGAACTGAGAATTGCTGCGATTGTCAGTGCGACCCACTTTCCTTCTCGGTTACCATCATCAGGGCGAACTTTCTGTACACTCATTTCTCTTTCAGCTCAACGATATCCACTTCCACCGGGCTTTCATGTCCGGCATCAAATACCAAATAGAAATCTGTTTCAGGGTGAGTAAATTCTGCGATGGAACGCTTATCTGTTTTTTCTTTGGCGATCAGATTGTCGTCGTAATCGTACATTTCGACATCGTAGTCGACCGCTGTCGATCCATCCGAGTAGCCCGCTTCACAAATCACTTTATCTTGCGCCAAGTGACAGCTCATCAGAGGAAAATGTGCAGCAGCGTGAAAGGACGCAAATCCAGAAAAAAGCAAAACCGCTTTTAGAAGAGAAGTGTTATTCATGATAATTCCAAAATGGCCCAGCAATTGCTGAGCCTAATTCGATTAGTTAAGTTGAGTTTCAAACGTAAGGTGAACATTGGCACTCGCTTTATCCGCCAATGGATTATCTTTCAATTCACCTTTGTAGTTCGCTTTCATTAAGTAGCGCCCGGCGACTTCTGGCGTGAAGATCACTTTGCCATCTTTATCGCTCACCACATCGATTTGTTCTTGATGGTTTCGGTACATAGTACCTTCACGTGTAATCTCAGCAGTAACGCCCTCTTGTGGCTCTCCGTTAAAGAAAAACTGGAACGTCACAGGCTCACCTTCAATGATGTCCGATGGATGCGTGATCGGTTTCATCTCCAGCATTTTGCCTTCAATCTCCAACGCTTTGTCCGTTGGCATACCAACCGTAATGTAGCTTTCTGCTCGGGTGTAACTTAGTTGAGTAACCACATCACGCGCTTGCTCGGGAAGCACATCACCACGCTCAGCTTTGCTTGCTCGCGCCCATTTCATCGTATCACGACGGCCCGCTTTGTATTGTGTGTAGTAGCTCGGCTGATTATTAATCGCAACTTTGTGCGTGCCTTCTTCTGTAAAAAAGAAATCAAACATAGAGCGACGCTTGCCACGAACAACAAAGTTAGGACGCTCAGAGCGGCCATCCGGCATCACCACAAATGCCTGATCACTACCCGCAGGCTTATCAAAAACAAACGTTCCGTGAGAGGCAGTAACATCAAATGTCAGCCAGTCACCGCCTTCTTTAGAAACCGTAAAGTGAGAGGGCAGAACCCAACGTGGATGTGCTTGCGCGGTGGTGGTTACAGCCAATCCCATTGCCATTACACTCGCCAATGCCACTGCTTTCATTTTGGTTTTCATTGTTGTGTCCTTTAATCACTTAACTTGATAATTGACGGTGATGACACCCGTCTCTTGTGTTGGTTTAAGCTCATAGCGCACGTCACTGTCCGCTAGCGTTATTTTTTGACGTAAGTAGTTTCGCCCACCATGTTCACGAACGACTTCGACGTACAACGTGTAATTTCCTTGTTCCAAACGCTCCCCTGCGTCATTGGTTCCATCCCAGACAAAGCGGTATTGACCAGCAGGACGTGTTGCAGAAGTCACCGCATCAACAAGTTCACGATCATAACGACCCGCTTTTCTCCACCAGCTGCGTAGATCTTTTAACCATTCGTCTTTCCCTATCCATAACTGAATGGTTTTAACCGGTTTACGCTGATCGTTTTCAACCCAAACCGCCACATAAGGGCGTGCATACA
Organism: Vibrio sp. 1751; assembly: GCF_033339895.1. NCBI lineage: Bacteria > Pseudomonadati > Pseudomonadota > Gammaproteobacteria > Vibrionales > Vibrionaceae > Vibrio > Vibrio sp. 1751. The sequence goes on along the minus strand of NZ_JAWOVM010000061.1, from coordinate 15,967 downwards.
TTGAGGTATCTATCTTTGGAAGTTCGAGTTCGAAGTCGACCTTCGCGTTATCTGGTATAGGCGCCGCGGAAAGAGAGAAAGGAGCAAAAGCCGCGATCAAAGCGGCTTTACAAAAGTGATTACGGCGGAAAAATCTTCCTGTGTTCAACATAAGTGTTCTCTAAAAAAGCTGTTATGGAACAGCAACAAAATAAATTACGAGCGACAGTAACGTACCAAAGCTCATCCATTGCATTGACGTTCTGAGCGTCTTCTTCTTAGGCAGTAATAAGCACACGCCTGTAAGAACAAAAAACACCATCAAAAGCGCAGTGACGTCGATAAACCACTTCCAAATCCCACCACTGTTGCGTCCTTTATGTAGATCGTTCAGCAGCGCAACAATACCGTAGTGCGTCGTTTCAACATCAGCCGCACCAGTAGTCATATCAATAAAGACCGTAGCGTTATAACCTGGGCCTTTAAAATCCATAGAAAGCTCTCCGAGTAACAACTCACCTTGCTCAACTTCGGTATACACATCTAGTGCGGAGGGAGTGCCGCGAAGCTCGGTTTCTTTAGTCAAGAAAGCCACCAGCCCTTCACGATTAGGTTGAAAGGTATCTGAATGTGAGAATAGAACTGAGTGCGGAACCGTCAGAGTATGTTGTTGAATGATAGGTTCACTGCGTTCAAACAATTCGGGGCGATTGAGGGTAATACCAGTTACTGCAAAAAACAGCGTAACTAAGAGAAGAGCCATCGAAATATAGATATGTAGGCGGCGAGCCCAAGTTTGAACACCTTTGCTTTTAAGCAACATAGAAACAATCATCACCAATAAATGTGGGGCATAATTTAGGTGATAATCATTCGTATTGGCATTTAATTTACATTGTTTACTTTAAACAAAAAAATACCCGAGACTGAGCTCGGGTATTTAATAAAAATGTTCGCTATGAGTTCTGCGTCGATTCTACTTTGCGTAGCTGTGATAGATACTTAACCCAACTCTTTGCCTGATTCGATGGCTTAATCTCATTCGCTCTTTTGGCATTAGCGAGCGCATCGTCAAACCGCTTAAGTTTGTAGTAAGCGCGAGTTTTGATAAGTGCAACATCCGCTTTACGACCTCTGACCTTATCGAGCGCGGCAATGGCATCTTTATAATGGCCTTCTTGCACCAGCAGTTGAGAATAGTTCCAGTAATACTGCCTATCTAGCTGAGCTGCAATACGCCAGCTATCAATAGACTCTTCCCACTCTTTTGCCATTTGCCAATACGTTGCTTGCTGAGCTTTTAGCTTACTATTCGAGTTTACATCCTCTAGCTCGTTCATCACCAATGCAGCTCTCTCAGGAATACCTCGTTTCGCGTACAATTGTGCCAGCAGCTTTAAGTCATCTTGGCTAAGTTGTAACCCTTTCAGTTTTGCCAACGCCAAAGAGTCTAGGGCACGTTTGTTGTCATCAACCCGTAGATATAGAGCAACAAGCTGACGCCACCATTCAATTCGCTCAGGTTCAATCACTATTAAGCGTTTGATGGTCGAGATTGCCGGCTTCCACTTTTTCAGTTCTAGCTCAGCAGAAAGCTTTATCGACAATGCGCCAAGCTTGTCTGGCTGACCAAACTTCTCATAACGAGCCATTGCTGAAAGCACTTTTTGCCACTGACTCAGTTGATAATGAGATTGGGAAATACGCAGCCATAGTTCATGCGCTTTTTGACCTTTAGGAATGTTTTTGCTCAAGGCATAGTAATGAGGTAAAGCCTTAGAAAAACGTTGCTCGTTCAGCAGTATATCAGCCAACATTTTTCGGGTTTGCCATGCTTGCTCATCTTGTAGCAAACCACTATTGACTGCCAACTCAAGTTGCTTAATCGCCGCTTGAGTTTGCTCGTTCTGCCAGTAAAAAATACCCAACATTCGAGCGACATAAGCTTGGTCATATCCACGAGAAAGCTCCATAGCTTCAAGAGATGAAATCGCTTCTTTTAGTTTCTCCTCTTGAGCCAAGTTGTGTGCTCGTTGAACTCTCGCTGCGGTGTATTGGCTTAACTCACTGGCAATGGTTGAGAGTGCACTCAGGCTTAATACCGTACCGATTAAGAATTTTTTCATCATTTGGCTAACTTGAACTCCACTTTAGCGGTTTGTCCGAACTGCTCAATTGACACACCATCCTCAACTTTTGGCTGATACTTCCATTTTTTAAGCGCACGGATTGCTTCCCTTTCAAACATGCGCTCGGGCTCAGCCTCGATCACTTCAATATCTTTTGGTCGTCCAGTTGCATCGATCGTGAAACGCATAATGACATAACCTTCCACTCTACGTTTCAGCGCCTTACTTGGATAACGAGGATCAACACGATACAACGGCAGTGCTTGCTGGTTGCCCATTGTTCCCTTCAAGTTTGGGGCGCTAATCGCGATGCCTTCAAGGGCTGTGTTTAAACCTAAAGCACTGACTGGCGTCATCTGACTCATTGGTTCCATTTGAGTGTCAGCTTGAGACAGATCCATTGGCTCCGGCGCTTGAGGTGGTTCTGGTTGCTCCGGCACTGAACGTTGACGACGCTGCACGTCTGCTTCATTCTCTACCATCACCATATCAAAACGAACGGCTTCTGAAGCTTCTGGTGCACGCTGGTTGCCTTTATCAACCATCCACGCCATAAAGCTAAACAAGCTCACAGAAATTAACAGTGATGCTGGTAGTGCAAGTAACAGCCTGCCCATTAAGGTTTCTCCGCCGCCAATGCAATGTTCTTCACACCCGCCGCCTTTGCAGCGTCCATCACTTTCACGACAGTGCCATTGTAAGCATGCTCGTCAGCTTGGATAACTAACGAGGCATCAGGTTGATCAAGTAACAGGTGCTCAATAGAGGCCTCAACACGCTCAATATCAACCACTCGTTTGTCAATGTACACATCATTCGCTGCCGTTACTGCGATAAAAATGCCCGCGTCTTTTTGACTTACTACATTAGAAGCCTGGGGGCGATTCACTTCTACACCGGATTCACGTACAAACGAACTGGTCACAATGAAGAAGATCAACATGATGAAGACGATATCAAGCATCGAGGTTAAATCGACTTGAGCTTCATCTTGTTGGTTAGGTCTGCGTCCGAGTCTCACTTTTGACTCCTTAAAGATTGTTCTAACTGGATAGCTTTTCGTTCACACACTTTGCTAAGGCGAGCATGAATAAACATGCCCGCAAGCGCTGCTACCATACCTGCCATGGTTGGCAGCGTAGCAAGTGAGATACCAGAAGCCATCAATTTCGGATTGCTGCTGCCTTGCGATGCCATTACGTCAAACACCGTAATCATGCCTGTCACCGTCCCTAACAACCCTAGCATTGGGCAAACCGCCACAAGTAGCTTAATAGTCGATAGGTTTTGGCGCAGTTCGATTTGCGCTTTTGCAATCCATCCTTCACGGATTTGATGCGCGTACCAAGAGTGGTGCTCTGATCTTGCGTGCCACTGCTCACAAAGCTGTTTTTTTACCCCAGGGAAAACCGTTGTGAGATAAATAACTCGCTCCATAACCAACAGCCAGCACACCGCCACGACGGCGGCCAGCCACCATAGGATTTGACCACCTTGCTGCATAAAGCTCATCAAGGTTGTGGCCCAATCCTCACTGATCAAACCCAATGTGCTGAGTAGGATCTGCTCCATTACGCTGCGTTCTCCGCTAAGGTGTTAGAGTGACTTTTGTTATTCGGCATATCACGCTCAGCTTGTTCTGCAACTAAACCGATGCCTTGTTTTTCTAAGATACTGCGAATATTTTCTGCTTGAGAGCTCAATACGTTGTGCGCTAATAGCAAAGGCATGGCTGAAACAAGGCCAAGTACGGTAGTCACAAGTGCCATCGAAATGCCACCCGCCATTACTTTCGGATCACCATTACCAAATTGAGTGATGACTTGGAAGGTTTCGATCATACCCGTTACCGTGCCTAGTAGGCCAAGCATAGGAGCTAGAGCAGCAAGAAGCTTAAGCATCGACAACCCTTTTTCTAGGTGGGTTTGCTCATCAACAACGGCTTCCAAAAGACGTAGTTCTAACGCTTCTACGCTGCGATGCTTGTCTTTCTGGTATACCGCAAGCACGCGACCCAAAGGGTTGTTTCCTGGCTGCGCTGGGGTTTTCAGTTGCTTCATGATTTTCTGGCGCGAAATCATCAGAGATGCACCACGTACGAGCGCAATCAATAGGCCGATAGCCAATAAACCAAGGATGATTTTGCCGACAACGCCACCCGCATTTAGGCGATCAGCCAAAGTCGGTGAGTTTGCGAGCTGCTCAAGAAGAATGCCACGTGACGGATCTATGACAAGCGCATCAATGTCACCAGAGGAAATAGTATTCGCTGTTGGACCGCTTTCAGGCTGACGAAGATAGTTTACCGCATCTCCGCGTTGACCATTCCACTTAACGTAGCCAGTGTCATCCAGCAGCGCCATAGAACCAAGACGAACACCACTAACCGTTTGTTCACGACCCTCGCCATTTAGCAGTGTGAAAGAGACGTTTGCCATTTCACCGCTTGCTTTGATTTGTTCTTCCATGCTGCGCCACATCGCCTGAAGTTGGGTCAACGTTGGCAGTGATTTAGCCGCAACAATAGCATCGATATCTTTCTGATATGAGTTTGCATCTACACCGGTTACTGAGCTTTTTAGCTCAGACTCTAGCTCTTTTGCGTTCTGGCGAACGACGCCAAATAACTCACCTAGGCTCCCGGTTTCTAGACGCAACTTTTCTTCTAGCTGTGCCAGTTCTGCTTCATTTTCACCGAAGGTAACACTTAATGAGTCCGCCTCTGCTTGAAGAGCAGCACGCTCTGCCACCAATTTATTCTTTATAGCCTGTAGGTCTTGCTCTGTTTGCTTAAAACCTGATTCACGCGCGACATTGTGCGATTGCTGTTGACGATTTTCTTGCTGCGCCTTTTGTAACAACGCATCACTAGCAAAAGTTGTATAAGGCATTAATGCGGCTGTCGAGATTAATGCAACCGATAACCATTTTTTCATCATTTATTTGCCCTCCGCAGCGGTTAACGACACTGGTAGAGTTAACATGCTCGGCGCGATCTGTTTATTCGCCATAGCGAACGCTTTGTCTAGCTCTGATTTTTGCTCAGAACCCACTTGTTGCCATGCTTGTTGTTGCTGTGACCAGCTCCAAAATGTGTCACCAGATAAGCTACGCGCTACCAAAGACAAACGCCCTAAATAGAGAATGTCCGCCTCCACAGCTTCATTGTCACCCAGGTTAATCTTGCCTTGGTAAACGCCAAGCTTGGTGCCGTAATCCATTTCAATTTGGTACGCTTCTAAAATACGACGAAACTTCTCTGCATCCGCAACGTCTGCACGCGTCATCATGGAATCCAGCTTTGCAATTCGCTCCTCACGTTGCGCTTTGCGTATAGGCTTGTCGTTAGCGACGAGCACTTTTAAGCCCTCAAGCATGTGATACATTAAAGGCACGACACCTTGACGAGTTTGAGCAATCTGTTCAATTTGCTCGTTCAAGCTATCAACTTCTTGATTTTGGCTCTCAACAAGGCTTGCAAGATGATCGCGATAAATCTTCAAGTTACCGACTTCTTCTTGCAGCTGCTCAATTTCAGCTTCTAGAGTAAGTGATTTTTCTGCGCTTGCATCAATACGTTTTTGGCTTACCGCCGACGACTGGTTTGTTTTACTCTGCACAGCTTGTGCATCGTTTAAGTTCGCCGCGTGAGCGGGAATCAAAACCGATGATATCAACAGAGCGATACTTGATTTCATTAGATTCATACGAGTTATATTTCTGTGTTCCAAAAACGACCAAAGGGGAAGACTACCCTTCCCCTTTAATAATCAAATTGTTATCAGTACTTGAACTGGATTGTTGCCATGTAGTTGCGGCTTTCTCCAACCACAACCCCACTCGCACCTTTTTGCTCGCCATTCGTGCTACCACCACCTGCGAAGTAGTCGGTATCGAATAAATTCTCGACATTGAATCGAGCAATGATATCCAAGTTTTCATCGTACTTATGTTTGTATGACACGCCCATATCAACGCGAGCGTAGCCATCTTTCTTGAAGGTGTTCTTTGCATCACCGTAGCGATCACCTTCATAAATCAAACCAAGGTTTAAGTTAGTGTTGTCTTGAACCTTGTAGCTAGACCATAGACTTGCCGAGAACTCTGGCACGTCTACAGGGCGGTTACCTTCATATCTTTCTGCCTTCTTAAGCTCTGCATCCAAATACATTGCAGAAGCGGTTAGCGACAACTCTGGGGTCACAAAACCTTGAGCCATTAACTCAGCGCCTTTATGAACTTGCTCACCACCTTGCGTTTTCTTGTGTAGGAGATTGCCGCCCGCGTCTTTGCCGCTTTCAACATCCAGCGAGATGTTCTCTAACGTGATATCAAACACAGCACCAGATACAAATAAACGCTGATCAAACAGTTCCCACTTCGTACCGATTTCATAAGAGATACCACGCTCAGCGTCGAGTTTCTCACCTTCATTGATGTAGGTACGACTACCGTTGCTGACTTCACCTTGAGGCATGAAGCTTTCAGAATACTGAACGTAAACCGAGCCATTCGTCGATGGGTGGAATATCACACCTAACTTTGGAGAAACTTGGTTTTCGGTCAGTTCATCATCGCGCTTTTCGTCATAACGAACACCTGCAAGCACTTGCCAGTAATCATTAATCGTCATCATATTTTGCGCGTAGATACCCCAAGTATCGTACTCAGCTGTTGGTGATTTCCTCGAACTACTATAGCTAGGCTTAGGCACCGTTTCTCCTGGCGCAATACTCGCCTCATTATGAAATGCCATAAAGCGATCATAACTGTAATCCAAGTAGTTAGCGCCCACTAACAACGTGTTTTCCGTACCGAACAAAGTAAAGTCCGTCGTCACATCTATATATGCAGTATCAAATACCCAATTATCGGAGCGATCGTTGCCTCGATGCTTAATCGTATTTAACTCTTCATACTGATCAAACTTAGGGTAAGACTCTACATCAAAACGCTTAAAGTCTTGGCGGTTGTAACCTGCTTTTACGTTCACGTTATCCGTGACTTGCGCATTAATATCGACACCGTAGTTTTCTACTTCGTTATCAATTTCAGACCACTGCGCATCCCAAATGTACTTATCACCGCGAACCGCTTTGCCATCAACAATGTATGCGCCAGAGTCTACGCTACCATCGTCTTTCGTGCGATCGTAATGCGCTGACACCATAAAGTTGTCGGTGATGTCGTACTCAACCACTAGGCCCGCTACCGTACGATCCGTTTCTGGCTCTGTACCATCGCCGTATCTGCGCCAAGAGCCGTAGCTTTCTTTGGCAAAAATTGCGCGCGCACGCAGTGTCTCTGCATCATTTAGCGCGCCACTCACATCAAGCACAGTGCGTGAGTGATCATTCGAACCTAGATCTTGACTCAAACTTGCTTGTGTTTGAGTTGTTGGTTTTTTCGAAACCATGTTTACCAAACCACCCGGCTCAGATTTACCGTATAGCAGACCTGATGGACCTTTAAGCACTTCAACACGCTCTAAAAGCTCAATTGGCTGACGGTAGTGTGACCAGTGTTGACGACCATCACGAAGAAAACCGTCTGAACTGCTAAGTTCAAAACCACGTAGAGAGAAACGTTCGCGGTTACGGCTTGTACCACCCGCGCTAACACTTGCATCGTTACGTAGCACTTCACCAAGTGTACTTGCACGCTGCTCATCAATTACCGTTTCATCGATAACCGCTACTTGTCCCGGCGTTTCCAGCTGCGTCATTTCCATGCGCATTGCTGTACTGTTTGTATCTGCCTTGTAGCCGAACTCTCGACCTTCTACAACTACATGTTCGTCTGTTTGAACTTCCGCCACTGCAGGTGTTGCTAACACTGCACCGATCACTAACGCCAAATGGCTCTTAGTAAACATATCCTTTCACTCCGATTATTATTTTTCGGGTCACATACTTGTTGAATGCGATTCCCTCTTAATTATTTCGCGGGTGAATATAAGTGATAAGTATTACCATTTGCATTAAATTTACATTCTTTGCATTTGCAAACTTTTGTAAAGTACTCTCTGATGATGCGCCATTATAATGTGACTTTAGTCACAAAAATTACGACTTAATCATACTTATTGCTTGAACACTAAAGTAACCCTCAGACCACCTTGCTCACGGTTTTTCGCCGTAACTGCTCCACCCATAATACGCATGGATTCTTTGACAATCGCAAGACCTAAACCGTAGCCACCAAGCTTTTTATCTCTAGAAGCATCTAAGCGTGTAAACGGATCAAAAATATCGACCAGCTTGTTCTCTGGAATACCAGGCCCATCATCAGATACTGACATGGTGGTGAACTGCTGCCCTTCTTTGACATAATTTTCCAGAGAAACTTCTATCTGAGCTGCTTGTCCTGAATATTTAATGGCATTACCAATAAGATTGTTCAAACAACGAATGACGAGCGTTTCTTCACAAAAAGCTTTAGCACATACAGCTTCTGAGCGGAAAGACAACGTCTGTTCTGACTTCAAATCTATTTTGCAACGCTCTACTTGCGGGGAGAGCAAAACTTCTAAATCACAGCGTTTCGTGGCTTTGTCGAAGCGCGCATTTTCCAAGCGACTGAACTCCAATATATCGCTGATCAAATGGTTCAGCTCTTTTGCTTCATCTTCTAGCCTTGTCACTAGGCTTTGCTCACTTTCTCCAACACGCTTTCGCAAAAGATGCAGAACCAAGTTCTGCCTCGCTAACGGCGTTCTCAATTCGTGAGAGACATCTCTTATAAGCAGTCGCTGCTTTTCAGCGAGAGAATGAATCTGTTGCGTCATGTGATCGAAATCTTGCGCTAACTCGTTAAACTCACGCGTGCTCGACTTCAGCTCTTTCACGACACTAACATTAAAATCGCCATTAGATAGCTTTTTGCTTGCTTCTCTCAATCGATCCAATGGTTGCTGTAAGTTACGTGCCATTAGCAGCGAAAAGAGCGCCAAAATAACCACTGCAATCACGACTTTGAGAATAGAGAAATACAGAATGAAGTCATTTGCAGGGTGCAGTCGATGTGGCAACTGAATCACTAAAGTATTGCCATGAACTAAAGGAATATTGATGATGGGGCGATTCACTTTCCCCTCAAGTTGATCATCGATGCTTCTCTTAAATTGAAGTTTGAACTCGAAGTGCGGATGCATCAGACGGTGCGTAACTGGTTGCTGATGTTCATTCAACACAAATAAATAAAAGTTTTGCGCATTTGCCCAGTCAGCAAGTTCGTCCATGTCTCCGTGCTCAATCAATACGTTAGCTTGATGTGCAAGGTCTAGCATTTCTTCTCGCACACTATCGGGCACTTTCAACATGGCTTTCACCAGAGCTTGTTCCGCTAAGGATTGCACGACCAAAATGCTAATGACAATTGCGGTCATGCAACTAAATAACTTGAACGCTAAGCTGTCTTTACGTTTTGCAATAAAAGGTGGACACCGGAGCTTCATTAACAGTTTACAGCCTCTAAATAACTGTAACCTTTGCCACGGAAGGTTTTGATATGTTGCTTGGAAAGCCCCGCTTCAACTAACTTGCGACGTATGTTACTGATGTGCATATCAAGGTTGCGATCAAAAGGACTCAGCTCTTTCTTTAACACTTCGGTTTGAAGCTCTGCTTTTGAAATCACGACTCCTTGGTTTTTTACCAAGTAGCTCAATAGTTCAGCTTCCGTACTTGTGAGGGGTAAGCTATTAAGCTGGTCACTGATCGTTTGAACGGTACTACACATCGTCTGACGTTGACGTTCCAAGCCAACACGACGAAGAATCGCTTTGATGCGCATTAGAAGCTCAGCGACATTAAAAGGCTTTCCGATATACTGATCGGCCCCCGCTTGGTAACCATCAAGCATCGAGTTTTCATCGTTGAGAGCGGTAAGCATTAGAATAGGTGTCGCGAAGCGCTGACAGATCCTACGAGCAACTTGCATGCCGTTAAGGTTTGGTAACATGACATCAAGCAATACAAGATCTACAGGCGTTTTTTCCATATATTGCAGCGCACTTTCACCGCAATGCACAGAAGAGACGATGTAGCCCTCCTCTTGCAAAACCGCTTCTAACAGCTCACACAAAGGAACGTCATCATCGACTATCAAAACTCGTGACATTACCACTCACCATTCAAATAAAAATGGTTCGCATTTTATTACTCATTTACCAATTAAACAACTACACACTCTAAGGCTTTAAGTCCACAGGACTCAGTCCAAGAAGCAGCAACGTACCATTAGAGTTTAATGTTCACTTTTACTAAAGGTTCCTAACAATATGCACCTAGATATATCTTCATAGAAAAAACGAGTACAATCTGGCAACCGCAAAGCAAAAGATAAAGCGAATGGAAACGTTATTAATTGGTCACCGTGGCGTGGCAGGTTCATACCCTGAGAATACAAAAATAAGCATTCAGGCAGCCATTGACCTGGGGTTGAGGTGGGTGGAAGTGGATATACAGCCTACCAAAGATAATGTTTTAGTGGTTTGCCATGATCATACCGTCAATCGATGCAGCAATGGACAAGGCCGTGTTGATGAGCTCACCCTGGAAGAGTTAAAAGCATTAGATTTCGGTAGTTGGTTTAGCACAGACTTTTCAGGCGAGAAGATCTTGACACTAGATGAACTGCTCACTTTAGCTACTGAGAATAAGCTTAACTTGAATATCGAAGTTAAAGTAGACAACCATCCAGCGGAAGAAGTGGCGCAGACTCTCGCCAATGCGTTAACAAAAAGTCCAATGCCGCAAGAGAATGTACTCCTATCGAGCTTTAGTCATGACGTCATTAGAGCGATGCACAAATACTGCAGTGGCTACCGATTGGGTGTGTTAAGTGAATTCTTTACGAGAAAAGATAAACGCCTTTTGGAAGAAGTTAGTGCCTATAGCTGCAACCTAAACATTAACTGGGTTCGTACTCGCCAGATAAACAAACTCCAACAAGCCGGTTACAAAGTGATGTGCTATACGGTAAACAATCCAAATAAACTGAAATACCTACCTCAATTAGACGGTATTTTTAGTGATCATCCACAGCGCTTTATGCCATAGCCTATAAGAGCCAGAACATTAAAGGGGACCTTTTATTACCACTCAATCTGAATTGGTGTCCCCATCTCGACGAGCTGGATAAATTCGTCCATTTCCTCGTTGGTAATCGCAATACACCCATTAGTCCAATCAAAACTTTGGATGTAAATCGGCAACTGACTCTCACCGTTTTTTAAGCCATGAATTTTGATGTTCCCTCCAGGGGAGACACCTCGGCGCCTCGCTTCCAACGTATCAATCGCATCAGGGTAACTGATATGCACAGAACGATAAAAAGCAGAGTCCTCTATAACATAATCTAGAGTGTACTCGCCCTCCGGCGTGCGATTGTCTCCCTCTTCTTGTTTATGTCCTTGCGGGTTCGCTCCTAAAGCAATTCGGTATTCTTTTAGCACTGCTCCTTGTTCCATCAAATACATTCGACGCTTAGACTTGTCGACTTTAACGAGGTCAACAGCTGCGTGAGTGCCCGAAGCAAACACACAACACAAGAACATAGAGAACCATTTTACTGACATTGTCGTAACGCCTAAGCTAATAAAGTGAACAAGAAAAGAGCGATAATGCTAGTCAGTTAATGCTCGTAAAGCAAACAGTATCTAATGCGGAACCGTAAGATAGCACTCGCTGAAAGGCGTTCTTCTTATCGTTATTTGATACAACAAAGTCAAAAAGAAGATTTCTCTATTCATTGCGGCTAAGTTGCATTACTTTATAAGCATATTTATTTATAAAGTCCGTACTTTTTGAGAGGGAACCATGATTAACATTGCTTTTTTTAGTGCAAAATCCTACGACGAAGCCTCTTTTAATAAAATTAAAAATAACCGCGATTTTGAATTTCACTATCACGACTTCCGACTAACCGAAAAAACAGCCAAGATGGCGCACGGCAGTGATGTTGTATGTGCGTTCGTTAATGATGATCTTTCAGCTCCTGTCCTTAAACAGCTTTCTCTGGGCGGGACCAAACTTATTGCTATGCGCTGCGCGGGATTTGATAAAGTTGATCAACAAGCAGCCAAAGAACTAGGTTTACAAGTGGTTCGAGTTCCTGCTTACTCACCAGAAGCAGTGGCAGAGCACACGGTTGGTTTAATGATGTGCCTAAACCGCCGTCTTCACAAGGCCTACCAACGCACACGTGACGCCAACTTCTCGCTAGAGGGTCTTGTTGGCTTTAACTTTTACGGAAAAACTGTTGGTGTTATTGGTACGGGTAAGATTGGTATCGCGACGATGCGTATCTTCAAAGGGCTTGGCATGGAGCTGCTTTGCTACGACCCCTACGAAAACCCATTAGCGCTAGAAATGGGAGCCCGTTACTGTTCGCTTGAAGAAATCTACGCTAATGCGGATGTTATCTCTCTCCATTGTCCAATGAGTGAAGAAAACTATCACTTATTGAACGAAAAAGCCTTCGCGCAAATGAAAGATGGTGTAATGATCATTAACACCAGTCGAGGCGAGTTGCTAGATTCACTAGCGGCGATAGAAGCGTTGAAACAAGGTAAGATTGGTGCGCTTGGCCTAGACGTGTATGACAATGAAAAAGACTTATTCTTCCAAGATAAATCTAACGATGTCATTGTAGATGATGTTTTCCGCCGTTTATCGGCTTGTCATAACGTGCTGTTTACTGGCCACCAAGCATTCTTGACTCACGAAGCACTTAATAATATTGCCTCTGTGACGCTTGATAACGTCGAAGCCTTTTTCTCTGGTAACGTATCGGGCAATGAACTGATTAACTAAAGCCAGACAATCGAGAAGTATAGTAGAGCGTGTGATCTCAGCTATGCTATACTCCTCGACTATTTAAAATTTGAGCCAAATTACCATGAGCATAAAAACTGATATTCAAAAGCTGCACAACCGTTTAGATACATGCCAACGTAAACTTGATGCGGCACGTTCTCGTGGTGATCACGAAATGATTACAAAGTTCACGGATGAAGTAGAACAGCTGACCAAAAAGCTTAACCAGTTAAAGCACAAGCAAAACTATGAGCTGAACAAAGAACGTAAAAGCTTACTTGATATGCCTTTCTCTCGTGAAATCACCAAAGCAGAACAAGCGGACATAGGCAAACTAAAAAAACGCGTACGCGGCTTAGTAATCGTTCACCCATTAACAAAAGTTGGTAAAGAACTTCGCCTTGATGTGATGACAGGCTTTGCGCCAAAAGAGTTTTAAAACTCGCATTAACATTTATGGAGCCTAAGCATTTGCTTGGGCTTTTTATTTTGTACTGCTTCATTAGATTTCATCGAAATATCAATCCATAAGCTATTAAAAAGGCCAGCGACAAAAGCCACTGACCGATTTCGACCAATATCGTCCGCATTACATCTCAACGTTACGACAGTTGCTGCAACTTGTGCTCCACAACGGGATCATTCGGAACCAACTGCTGAGCGACTTCCAAAAGCTGTACCGCATCTTGCGGGTTGTCATACTCATGCTTAAGTGCAATATCAACAAGTGGCTGAATATCGATTTGCGCTTGATGCTCCTTCACATGTTCTTTCTTTTCTTCAATTAGTACATTATGAGCGGTGCTCAGTAAGTTTAAACGATGCTGTGAGCTCGCATTCGCCTTGTTAAGGCACTGATAGTAATCTTCTTTTAAGCGCAGCGTTTTGGTCTGATGACGAAACTGCGCTATATCTATCTTCTGATAACGTATAAAGTCTACGGCCACTTGCTTATAAAAACCGAATTTATTCAAATACGTCGCGTGGGTACCATGTCCCATCCCGAAGACTCTTAAGTGAGTGAGCTCTGGGTAGCGTTTGGCGTGAAGGCGGTCGATTTCATTAGTTGGATCATAAATGATATAGCCTTTTGCATCGCCAAGGTCGAGGTCGTGATACTTTCCTTCCCAATCAAATTGTTGGGCAAGTTCAGTACTTGGCCTATCATCCCATGGCACCAAAACTTTGTTTTTTGTGCTGACCGGGTGAAACATCAATACTTGATCCAACTTTAATAGATTAGAAAAGGCACCAATAGCAAAACCACCGCGGCTAAGTCCATAGCCTAAACGACATTCAAAGGGCTCAAGTAAAGTCGACAGTTGCTCTAGAAAGAAAATCAAATTACGGCTACGAAACCAGTTACTTTTCCCAAGATGCTGAAATGAAATAATATTTACTTTTTGTTTCTGGGCTAAGCGATAACCCCAAGGCGCAAAGTCTGAGTGTAAGTCCTGTACTTGTAGATTCGTACCAGCAGGGGAAAAGGTGAACAACAACGGTTTATTGCGGTCGACAAACTCATACTTAACAAATACATCATCAAGTAAGTCCTCCCCGGACATCGGTAGCCTGGTTTGCTGTTCTTCACGAGAAAGAGCCAGCCATTCATCCAACCAGTACAGTAACTTCATTAATCCTCCATCTAAATTGCGCCTAGCAATTGTGTTAAAAATCTAGTTTTTAGTGTGTGATCATCTCCCCCTGGTTACAGGGGACTCTGATATCAGTCCTCTTTTAAAACAAAGCGTGAATTTGCTTATTAAATTGGTCAATATCTAAGGTTTGATGGCGAACAAACTCCTGCGCCACCAGATTAAAAAATTCTAATTTATCTAATTGTGTGGATTGAGTGCCGTGTCCCATACCGACGACTTTTAAATGGGTAAGCTCTGGATAACGTTCAGCATGAAGACGATCAATGCGATTGGATGGGTCATAAATAATATAACCTTTGGCATTGCCCAAATCTCGATCATGGTAGCCGCTTTCCCAAGCAAACTGCTGAGCAAGCTCAGTACTCGGCCGATCATCCCAAGGCACTAACGCTTTATTTTTAGTGCTAACAGGATAAAACAACAAAAGATGTTCTAGTTTCAGCAAGTTAGCGAACGCGCCAATTGCAAAGCCACCTCGACTTTGCCCATAACCCAAACGACATTTGAAGGGATGAAGCAACTCAGATAGCTGCTCCAGAAAGAAAATCAAATTCCGACTACGGAACCAATTACTTTGTCCTAAATGTTGAAAGGCAATAATGTTTACTTGTTGTTGTATTCCGAGCTCGTAGCCCCAAGGAGAAAAATCCGGAGTTAAATCTTGTACCTGCACATCAGTACCGGAAGGAGAAAATGTAAACAACAATGGCTTGTTAAGATCGACGAGTTCATACTTCACAAACACATCATCAAGTAAATCGTAGCCAGAGATAGGTAAAGCCATCTCTTGTTCTTGTTGAGTAAGAGCTTGCCATTCATCTAACCAGTAAAGTAGCTTCATTTTTTCTCCAAGTGCATCCGCAGTATTTAGACTGGAACTCTATCAAAATGCGTTTAAGCATCCCACGTTGAGACTTAAGAAAGCTCTATTTGAAGCCCAAATGAGACGTATGGAAATGTCTTCGATTGAAGGTATTACTGCGTAAACTAAACCCAATGTAGGTACGCAAAAACTTGGAGAAAGAGCTAGAGAAAAACCAATTAGAAGTTTCGATAACAGCGGTTAAAAAACAGCAGATACAAAAAAACCGCTGTAAGAACAGCGGTTTTTTTAAAAGTGGCGGAGAGATAGGGATTTGAACCCTAGATACGCTATTAACGTATGCCGGTTTTCAAGACCGGTGCTTTCAACCACTCAGCCATCTCTCCACAAATTGTCACTAAAACTTAGTCTTATACTATTGATGCTAATTTTTAGTTTTGCCTTCAGTTATCTCAATTAAAGAGAACTTGAAAGCGATGTTTAAAGCCTGGCGATGTCCTACTCTCACATGGGGAAGCCCCACACTACCATCGGCGCTATTTCGTTTCACTTCTGAGT
>NZ_JAWOVM010000060.1:7826-26652 GCF_033339895.1 Vibrio sp. 1751 | reverse complement strand
GTACAAGTTATCCTACATGCTGACC
The DNA here is from genome assembly GCF_033339895.1 of Vibrio sp. 1751. Taxonomy (NCBI): domain Bacteria; kingdom Pseudomonadati; phylum Pseudomonadota; class Gammaproteobacteria; order Vibrionales; family Vibrionaceae; genus Vibrio; species Vibrio sp. 1751. The sequence continues at coordinate 26,627 of NZ_JAWOVM010000060.1, read as the reverse complement.
AATCACTCGAAGTGATCGATGATGGTCGAGGCATGCCTGTTGATATCCACCCAGAAGAGAAAGTATCAGGCGTAGAGCTAATTCTATGTAAGCTACATGCGGGTGGTAAGTTCTCTAACAAAAACTACCAATTCTCTGGTGGTTTGCACGGGGTAGGTATATCTGTAGTAAACGCGTTGTCAAAACGCGTTGAAGTAACAGTTCGTCGTGATGGTCAAGTGTATGAAATTGCATTTGAACACGGCGAGAAAGTGTCTGATCTGACCGTAACTGGCACATGTGGTCGTCGCAATCGCGGTACCAGCGTACATTTCTGGCCTGATGCGAAGTACTTCGATTCGGCTAACTTCTCTGTGACGCGCTTAGTCAACAACCTGCGCGCAAAAGCGGTTTTGTGTCCGGGCTTAGAAATCACATTAACCGACAAAGTTAATGGCAAAGACTATAAGTGGTACTACGAAGACGGTCTTAAAGACTATCTTGCGGAAGGTGTAAAAGGCTATCCAGTTATTCCTGAAGAACCATTTACTGGTGAGTTCTTGGCGGATACTGAAGCGGCAAACTGGGCGGTAATTTGGCAGCCAGAAGGCGGTGAAATGATCACCGAAAGCTACGTTAACCTAATCCCAACCGCTCAAGGTGGTACGCACGTTAATGGTTTACGCCAAGGCTTGTTGGAAGCGATGCGCGAATTCTGTGAGTTCCGTAATCTATTACCTCGTGGTGTGAAGCTAACGGGTGATGACGTTTTCGACCGCTGTTCTTACGTGCTGTCGGTTAAAATTCAAGATCCACAATTTGCAGGCCAGACCAAGGAACGTCTCTCTTCTCGTCAAACCGCGGCATTTGTCTCTGGCGTTGTAAAAGATGCGTTCAGTCTTTGGTTGAACGAAAAGCCTCAGCTCGCAGAGCAATTGGCAGAAGTCTGTATCGCTAACGCGCATCGTCGTATGCGAGCGGCGAAAAAAGTCGTACGTAAGAAAGTGGCTTCTGGCCCGGCACTGCCAGGTAAGTTGACCGACTGTTCTGCACAGGACTTAAGTCGCACGGAAATCTTCTTTGTGGAGGGTGACTCTGCGGGTGGCTCGGCAAAACAGGCACGTGACCGTGAATTCCAAGCTGTGATGCCACTGCGTGGTAAGATCTTGAACACGTGGGAAGTCTCTGCCGATCAAGTTCTTGCGTCTCAAGAAGTACACGATATCTCAGTTGCTTTGGGTATTGACCCAGATAGCGACAACCTCGAGAGTCTTCGTTACGGTAAGATCTGTATCCTTGCCGATGCGGACTCGGATGGTCTTCACATCGCAACGCTGCTTTGTGCTCTATTTACTCGTCACTTCCGCGCACTAGTGGAAGCGGGTCATATCTATGTGGCGATGCCGCCTCTGTATCGAATCGACTGCGGGAAAGAAGTGTTCTACGCCCTCGATGATGATGAAAAAGATGGCATTTTAGAGCGCTTGTCGAAGAAGAAAGCCAAAATCAACGTGCAACGATTCAAAGGTCTGGGTGAGATGAACCCACTTCAGTTGCGTGAAACCACCATGGATCCGAACACGCGTCGCTTAGTGCAGTTAACCATTGACGACTCTACGGCGACCATGGAAATGATGGACATGCTGCTAGGTAAAAAGCGTGCAGATGACCGTCGTTCTTGGCTACAAAACAACGGCGACTTGGCAGAGGTGTAACGGATGTCTACAGAAATTACCTACGATGGCGTCGAACAATTGCCAATGCGCAAGTTCACTGAAGACGCTTATCTGAACTACTCGATGTACGTAATCATGGACCGCGCCTTGCCATACATTGGTGATGGCTTAAAGCCGGTTCAACGACGCATCATTTATGCGATGTCAGAGCTTGGTCTCTCTGCATCAGCAAAATACAAAAAATCTGCACGTACCGTTGGTGACGTGCTAGGTAAATACCATCCGCACGGTGATTCAGCGTGTTACGAAGCGATGGTATTGATGGCTCAGCCATTCTCTTACCGCTATCCATTAGTGGATGGTCAAGGTAACTGGGGTGCGCCAGATGATCCGAAATCATTTGCGGCAATGCGTTATACCGAAGCAAAACTGTCTAAGTTTGCTGAAGTATTGCTTGGCGAACTTGGTCAGGGCACGGTTGAATGGCAACCTAACTTTGATGGCACAATGAAAGAGCCACAAATGTTGCCAGCACGTCTGCCTCATATCCTGCTTAACGGTGTAACCGGCATTGCCGTTGGTATGGCAACAGACATCCCACCGCACAACGTTCGTGAAATCGCAGATGCGACTATTCATTTGATCGACAACCCGAAAGCAGAACTGCCGGACGTGATGCAGTATGTCAAAGGTCCAGATTACCCAACAGAAGCAGAAATTATCTCGCCGCAAGCGGATATCGAGAAGATTTACCGCAACGGTCGTGGCAGCATCAAAATGCGCGCGGTTTGGCATAAAGAAGGTTCTGATATTGTTATCACTTCTTTGCCTCACCAAGTATCGGGTGCCAAACTGCTTGAGCAAATCGCTAACCAGATGCGTGCGAAGAAGCTGCCAATGGTTGACGATCTTCGTGACGAATCGGATCACGAGAACCCAACGCGTATCGTTGTGGTGCCTAAGTCAAACCGTGTCGATTGTGACTTGTTGATGAACCACTTGTTCGCATCAACGGATCTTGAGCGCAGTTACCGCGTTAACTTGAACATGATTGGTTTGGATAACCGTCCTCAAGTTAAAGGTCTGGTGCAAATTCTATCTGAGTGGATCGAGTTCCGTCGTACGACTGTGCGTCGTCGTCTACAACACCGCCTAGACAAAGTAATGGCTCGTCTACACATCTTGGAAGGTTTGTTGGTTGCTTACCTCAACCTAGATGAAGTGATTGAGATCATCCGTACTGAAGACGATCCAAAAGCTGTGCTGATGGAACGCTTTGGTATTACCGATATCCAAGCGGATGCAATTTTAGATACCAAACTTCGTCATCTAGCAAAACTAGAAGAGATGAAGATCCGTGGTGAGCAAGACGAGCTAGAGAAAGAGCGTGAGAAGCTAGAACAGCTACTCGGTTCTGAGCGTCGTCTGAACACACTACTGAAAAAAGAAATCAAAGCAGACGCAGAGAAATACGGTGATGACCGTCGCTCTCCAATGGTTGAGCGTGCAGAAGCAAAAGCGCTGACTGAACGTGACCTCGTACCAAGTGAGCCAATCACGGTTGTGCTTTCTGAGAAAGGTTGGATTCGTCACGCGAAAGGCCATGACGTGGATGCCGAAGGCTTAAACTATAAGTCGGGTGATAAGTATTTAGCGCATGCTCGAGGTAAGAGTAATCAGCCTGCGGTATTCCTAGGTAGTGACGGTCGAAGTTACTCTCTGGAATCGCACTCACTGCCTTCTGCTCGTAGTCAAGGTGAGCCGATTACCGGTCGCTTGAATATTACGGCTGGTAGCAGTATTCGCCAAGTCATCATGAGTGAAGAAGATCAGCTGTGGCTGGTGGGTTCAGATGCAGGTTACGGCTTTGTATGTAAAGGCGCGGACTTGCTGTCTAAAAACCGCAGTGGTAAAGCGCTCGTCACTTTACCTGCCAACTCTGAGATCATGACGCCAAAAGAGATTGAAGATTTAGACTCTGATGAAATCTTAGCAATCACTAACCAAGGTCGCATGCTGCTGTTCCCAATCAAAGACTTGCCACAACTGGCGAAAGGTAAAGGGAATAAGATCATCAACATTCCTGCTGCTAAAGCAAAAGAGCGAGAAGAAGTACTATCTCACTTAATGTCTTTACCAAAAGGTGCATCGTTAACGCTGTACGCGGGTAAGCGAAAGTTGGGTCTTAAACCGTCTGACCTTGATAACTTCCGTGGCGAACGTGGTCGCCGAGGTGGGTTATTACCGAGAGGTTTGCAGCGAGTCACTCGCATTGAAGTTGAGCTGGATGATTCCGATACGACGGAAACACCGAGCGATAGCGAGTAACGCACAAATAAAAATCCCAGCCAATGGCTGGGATTTTTTATGCTTCTTGCTTGTCTTCAGCAATGGTGACTTTCAAGGTCATCTCTTTTCCTTTGCGAATGATACCGACGTCCACGGTGGTGCCAGGACGTAAATCGGTGACGATATCCATAACGCTCTGACGCCCCTGAACCTTATTGCCATCAATACTGATAATGATATCTTGTTTTTGAAAGCCAGCCGCATTGGCTGGGCCATTTGGATCAATACCAAGTACGACAATACCACCTATGTGTTCATTTCCAAGTAGGCGAGCAGTGACCGCATTAATGTCTTGGCCGTCGATTCCAATATAACCACGAATCACGCGGCCATCAGCGATGATTTTCTGCATGATCTTACTGGCTAGCGGCGCAGGGATCGCAAAAGAAATACCGTAAGTTTCTAAGTCTGTCGCTTGCTGAAAAGAGGCGGTGTTAATGCCGACGAGCTCGCCTTGTGTGTTCACTAGGGCTCCACCAGAGTTACCTTCATTGATGGCGGCATCGGTTTGAATGAATGCTTGACGACCATCGCTAATAGATGAACGACCTGTGGCAGAAATAATGCCGAACGTTGTGGTTTGTCCAAGGTTGTATGGGTTACCGATGGCTAGTACTACATCGCCCACTTGTGGTTTGTAATTAGAGTTCAGAGGGATTACGGGCAAATTCGAACCTTCGACACGCAGCACGGCTATATCAGTACGTTTATCTGTCCCTACGAGCTGAGCCGCTGCGGCTCTGCCGTCTTGTAATGCCACAACAATTTGATCAGCTTGAGCAACCACATGATAGTTAGTAATGATGTAGCCTTTCTCACTAACAATGACACCTGACCCCAGACCTTGAGTCGAGAGTTTACTGCGATCATTCTCAACATACTTACGGCTGTAGATGTTTACCACTGCAGGCGCTGCTCTTCGGACCGCTTGATTAAACGTCAACTCGACTGATGCGATATTAACAGGTTGAGGATCAAGCGCGGCAGGAATTACGTTGTTGCGCAAAGATGGAACCGCCAGTAATACCACTGCGGCAGTAGCCAAGCCTAAAAAGACAGAACGTAATAAAAAGCTGAGCATATCCTCTCCATGCGTGAGCGCCAAAATGGCATCGAAGATGAAGAATAGCATTACATTGAAAAATAACAAAAGGGCAGCACGTCATCGCGCTGCCCTTTTCATTAGTTATTGAGCGATAAGGAAAAGTGATCGAGCCTTATCACTCAGTACTATGCATCGAAAACCTTATTTCCTATCACTTTGAAAGTGGTTAACGAATGACAAGATAAATAGTACGTTCACCACGTTGAATATTAAGAGCCAGTACACCTTTGTGTTTCTCTACGATTGTACGAAGCTCGGCAAGGTTTTTCACTCGTTGACGGTTCACACCGATAATAATGTCACCTTGTTGTAATTGATATTGAGCCGCTGGAGAGTTATCTGCAACGCTCGATACTTTAACACCTTGGATTACATCACTTGGTGTTGTATTGCTTAACTCCGCACCTTTGAGTCCCTCATGTAATGTCTCCGCTTTAGCTTTCATATTCGTAGATTCGCCAAGCGTTACATCAAAGGTTTTATTCTTACCATCTCGAACCACACCTAATGTGATTTCTTTACCTGCTCCCAGTGTTGCCACTTTTGCGCGGAGCTCTGAGAAAGTATTAATCGCTTTGCCGTTCACCGATACAATTACGTCACCGGCTTTTAACCCTGCTTTATCGGCTGCGCTGTCCGGTACGACTTGACCAATAAAGGCCCCTTTACTTGACTCGTAACCCAATGCATCAGCTAGCTCAGAGGTTACTTCGCCACCTTGCACACCCAACATGCCGCGTTTGACTTCACCAAACTCTAGAATTTGATCAGTGAGGTTTTTCATCATGTTTGATGGAATCGCAAAGCCAATACCCACATTACCGCCGTTAGGGCCTAAAATCGCAGTATTAATACCGATCAGCTCACCATTAAGGTTGACCAATGCACCACCAGAGTTACCGCTGTTAATTGCGGCATCGGTTTGGATGAAGTTTTCGAAGTTTTCAACGTTTAAGCCGCTACGACCAAGGGCTGAAACAATACCCGAAGTCACAGTTTGACCGAGTCCAAATGGGTTACCAATCGCAACCGTAAAGTCACCGACACGCAGTTTGTCGGAATCCGCGACCTTAATCTGCGTTAAGTTTTTCGCTTTCTCTAATTTAAGTAACGCAACATCGGCCATTTCATCACCGCCAACGAGCGTAGCGTCATACTCGCGCCCGTCAAAGAGGCGAACTCGAATCTCATCTGCCCCCTTAATCACATGGTAGTTAGTGACAATATGGCCTTTCTTCGCATCAATAATGACACCAGAACCTAAACCTCTGAACGGGCGCTCTCGCCTTTGTTCCATAGGAAAGTCTGGGCCAAAGAAAAATTGAAATTGCTCGGGAATGCGGCTGGTTTGTACTTGTTTACCTTCTACAGCAATACTCACAACAGCTGGGGTCACCTTCTCAAGCATTGGTGCCAAGCTAGGTAACTGTTGGCCATCCACATTCAAAGGTAATGCGGCAGTGGCTTGAACTGGGGCAATAATCGAACCCAAACTCAGAGATAGAACGGTGAGCGCAAGCAGTGGTTTTTTCATCCAATAACTCCTCTTGAAACATGTCTGCCAAAAAGAAATATCCGAACGGTTAGTTCACTTTGTTAATAACTAATATAGGGTCTAGTTCGGACAATCAAAAGGGGAGGCAGTGCACACCCAAGTTAGAGCGAAGGTGAGGGGAAAAAGTTCAAAAAAGGGCCGATACAAATGTATCGGCCCTAGATAGAAGTAAGAGAGGATTATGATGCTTTTGCGGTTACCGCTTCGGGAGCATTAATGATTTCTTTCTCTTGATCCTTCAAAAGACCGGTGGCGCCATTAGCGTAGTCTTTTGGTTGTTCGTTAAACTCTGGTTGATCTTCTGCAATGGTTTCAGACGACATTGCCGTTTTCTTATCAAACGGGTTGTCTTGTTCTGGTAAGTTTGGCAAAAGCTCAGAAGAGGTCTTGGCCATATGTTGGTATAGCTTGGTGTAATCTTTACCTAGGGTGTCCAACATTTCTGCGGTTTGTGCAAAGTGATCGACGAGCTCTTGACGTTGTTGCTCTAATTCAAACTTGGCCGCTTCAAGTTCTTTCTGCACAGACTTTTGTTTCTTGTATTCAGGGGTGGTTAGTCTACTAATGACTACGCCTACGATTGTACCGACCAGCAAACCCACAATGGCATAAATCCAAGGCATAACTGCTCCTTATAGTTGTTTTAACAAGTCTTTTACTACTTAGTTACACGCGGTGCTCGTCCATGTTACTATGGCTTGAACAGCCGATAAAGAAAAATAGCAGTATGTCTTCGGGGACTGATAACTACTTCTCTCTATTCTCAAAGTTGACCCCGAGGTAACCCTTTTCTCTATACCTCTATACGACTTAATACGATGACACCACTACAACAATATCAAAAAGACATAGCAGAACACGGGTTTCAGCGTGATGAAGCTCAGTATCAAGCGGTCGTTGCATTAGACAAGCTTTACCATGCTATCGTTGAATTTCAGTCAGCGCCTGTGCCTCAGCTTTCCAAATGGCAAAAGCTAATGGGGAAAAAAATCGACAAGCCTGAACCACCAAAAGGTCTTTACTTTTGGGGTGGGGTAGGTCGCGGTAAAACCTACCTTATGGATGCATTTTTTGATGCTTTACCGACCCAAAGAAAAATGCGCGTCCACTTCCATCGATTTATGTATCGAGTACATGATGAGTTGAAGCTGTTAGGTGATGTCGAAAATCCGCTATCAAAAGTGGCGGATAAATTTAAAGAAGAAGCCGATGTGGTTTGCTTTGATGAATTTTTTGTTTCCGACATTACTGATGCGATGATCCTTGCAACGCTACTTCAAGAAATGTTCAAGCGGCAGATGATCCTAGTCGCGACTTCAAACATTGAGCCGCAGAACTTATATCGTAACGGTTTGCAAAGAGCGCGCTTTTTGCCCGCGATCGATATGATTTTGGCACGTTGTGAAGTGTTGAATGTCGATAGTGGCGTTGATTATCGCTTAAGAACGTTAGAACAGGCTGAAATATACCATTACCCGCTTGATGAGCAGGCTAGCATAAACCTTAACAAATATTATCAGCAGCTGACTGGAGAGCGTCAGTTTGTTGCTCATCAAATCGAAGTTAACCACCGTCAACTAGCGGTGATTGAAGCAAGCGACGGGGTGCTGCATGCGTCGTTTGCTCAGTTGTGTCAAACTGCTCGCAGTCAAAATGACTACATTGAATTGTCTCGTATTTACCACACGGTATTACTGGCAGATGTTCAACAAATGAACCGAAAAATAGATGATGCGGCGAGACGCTTTATCGCGCTGGTCGATGAGTTTTACGAGCGCAATGTTAAGTTGATTATTTCTGCTGAAGTGCCAATGGCCGACTTATATACTGACGGGCAGTTAGAGTTCGAATTTAAGCGCTGTTTGTCTCGGCTTACTGAGATGCAAAGTCATGAGTATCTCGCGCGTGAACATTTGGCCTAGATCCAATGGGTTCTTAAAAAAGTGAAGAAAAAATTAGTGATTTGGCGCAAAAAAAGGTGATTTTTTCTTCGCTCTTCTCTATAATCCTGCGACCCACCGTTACTGCAGACCTGATTATCGAAGTTATTTCGAAATTGAAGGTCGAGAGTACCAACGACTCGAAGGGGTGATGACTGGGCTCTTAGACAGTGTGGGAGCACTATTGGGTGTTCCTTTAAAGTTTAAAATTTAATTAACGGGTTATTGTTAGCATGAAAACTTTCGTTGCTAAACCAGAAACTGTAAAACGCGACTGGTACGTTGTAGACGCTGAAGGTAAAACTCTTGGCCGTCTAGCAAGTGAAATTGCATCTCGCCTACGTGGCAAACATAAAGCTGAATACACTCCTCACGTTGACACTGGTGATTACATCATCGTTATCAACGCTGAGAAAGTTGCTGTAACTGGTAACAAAGCTAAGAACAAAGTGTACTACCGTCACTCTGAATTCCCAGGTGGTCTAAAATCTATCACTTTTGAAAAGTTGATCGATCGTAAACCTGAGATGGCTCTTGAGCTTGCAGTTAAAGGCATGCTTCCACGTGGTCCTCTAGGCCGTGCTATGTACCGTAAGCTAAAAGTTTACGCGGGCGCTGAGCACAACCATGTTGCTCAACAACCACAAGTACTAGACATCTAATTGGGGATTTCGAAAATGGCAGAGAATCAATACTACGGCACTGGCCGTCGCAAAAGCTCAGCTGCACGTGTTTTCATTAAACCAGGCAGCGGTAACATTGTAGTAAACAAGCGTAACCTTGACGAATACTTCGGTCGTCCAACAGCACGTATGGTTGTACAACAACCTCTAGAGCTAGTTGAACTAACTGAAAAGCTAGACCTTTACGTAACAGTTAAAGGCGGCGGTATTTCTGGTCAAGCTGGTGCTATCCGTCACGGTATCACTCGCGCGCTTATGGAATACGATGAGTCTCTACGTCCTGCTCTACGCGCAGCTGGCTACGTTACTCGTGACGCTCGTTGCGTTGAACGTAAGAAAGTTGGTCTACGTAAAGCACGTCGTCGTCCACAGTTCTCTAAGCGTTAATTTCCTCTTATCGGGAATTATGCTTTCAGAGTTACTCTGGAAACTGTGTACCAAAAGCTCGGCTCTATGCCGGGCTTTTTTGTATTTAAAGCAACGAACAGCCTTCACTTATCATCACACTCCGAGCAGGCCTTCTTATTCGTCCTCTTCGTCGAAAGGTTGCCAGTGCCGTTTTATATCTGTGCCTTATTTAATCACGACTCACCACGCTTTCTCTTGCGATGCAGCATAGATGTATTCATCAGCAAGAATGTCTTTGTATCTTATTCTTCCTGTAACATTTTTTAAAATGACTTACGCTCCTTTTTGAGCATTCTGCGTGCTACAAAATTGAAAATATAAACACAGTAAGCTGAACGCGTAATACGAAATATTTCTCTGTGTAATTAACTGAAAACTACCAAGATAAAAGGTTTTATCTGCTTTCAGCGGGGCTTCTATGTGGTGCTTTCTTGTTACAAATCACATCAATTTTTTATAATTCTGCCGCTTTTGTGACGACGCGAGCGATTTGCCTCACAAATGTTACAAAAAGGTAGCTTTATCTTGTCAAAAAGTAGGGTTTTCTTTATCATTTCCCTCCAATAAATAGAACTAAATTCATTATTTGTTAGCCATGCTCTTATAAGCGGAATAATAACGATCCAAAGGGAGCAAATGGGAGAATGTTTGGATGAGCAACGCGCCTTTAAATAACGGTCGCAGGCGTTTTCTAACCGCTACAACGGCAGTTGTTGGTGGGTTAGGGGCAGTCGCCGTCGCCGTGCCTTTTATCAAATCATGGAATCCGAGTGCTAAAGCCAAAGCGGCGGGCGCACCGGTGGAAGTGGATATAAGTAAAATTGAACCAGGTCAGCTGGTTCGTGTTGAGTGGCAGGGAAAACCTGTATGGATTGTTCGCCGCACTCAAAGCGTTCTGGATAACTTAAAATCGATCGGTGATAAGCTTCGCGATCCACAATCTGAAATGGAGCAGCAGCCTGAGTACGCTCAGAATGAGTTTCGTTCGATTAAGGAAGAGTTTTTCGTCGCAGTTGGTTTCTGTACCCACTTAGGTTGTTCACCAACCTATCTACCTGACTCTTTCTCAGAGCAGGTGCAGGGCGTAAGATCTGGCTTCTTCTGTCCTTGTCATGGTTCTAAGTTCGACATGGCTGGTCGAGTGTTCCAAGGAGTACCTGCTCCGTTGAACCTTGTCGTTCCTAAGCACATGTATTTGAGCGATACCAAGCTCATTGTGGGTGTTGATGAGGGAGATGCATAATGCAAGCAATGTTAGATTGGGTTGAAAAGCGTATTCCTGCAATGAATGCTTATAAAAAGCATTTGTCTGAATACCCAATGCCTAAGAACTTCAACTTTTGGTACCTTTTCGGTTCTCTGGCGATGCTGGTTCTTGTTAACCAAATCCTAACGGGTATTTGGCTAACGATGAACTATGTTCCTTCAGGTGACGGTGCATTTGCGTCTATCGAATACATTATGCGTGATGTAGAGTACGGTTGGCTTCTGCGTTACATGCATTCCACTGGCGCGTCAGCGTTTTTCGTTGTTGTGTATCTTCACATGTTCCGTGGTTTGATCTACGGTTCATACCAAAAACCTCGTGAACTATTGTGGATCTTCGGTATGTTGATCTTTCTTGTTCTCATGGCTGAAGCGTTCATGGGTTACCTACTTCCATGGGGTCAGATGTCATACTGGGGTGCACAGGTAATCATTTCCCTGTTTGGTGCTATTCCTGTTATCGGTGATGACCTAACGCTTTGGATTCGTGGTGACTACATCATCTCTGGTGCAACGCTAAACCGTTTCTTCGCACTACACGTTATTGCCCTGCCTATTGTTTTGCTTCTTCTTGTTGTTCTGCACGTATTGGCGCTGCACGAAGTAGGCTCAAACAACCCGGATGGTATCGAAACTAAGCTGCCAAAAGGCTCAATGGGCGACGATTACAAAACGCAATTCAAGTTCCACGATTACTATACGAAGAAATATGACATCATTGATTCGATTCCTTTCCATCCGTACGGCACGGTTAAGGACTTGGTCGGTGTCGCTGGTTTCTTGTTCTTCTTCTGTTACGTGCTGTTCTTTAACCCAGAAATGGGTGGGTACTTCCTTGAGCCGCCTAACTTTGAAGCTGCAAACCCACTGAAGACACCAGAGCATATTGCTCCGGTATGGTACTTCACGCCGTTCTACGCAATCTTACGTGCGGTTCCAGACAAACTATTAGGTGTTATCCTAATGGGCGCGTCAATTGCAGTGCTGTTTGTTCTACCTTGGTTGGATCGTTGTAAAGTTCGTTCATACCGTTACCGTAGCAAACTTCATCTATTGAATATTGTACAGTTCACTATCGCCTTTATCGCTCTGGGTATTTTAGGTGCGTTACCTGCGACACCAACGTACACACTACTATCTCAGATCTTTAGCTTGTGTTACTTCATGTTCTTTGTGTTGCTGTTCTTCTACAGCAAAAATGAAGCAACCAAACCATTACCAGAGAGGGTGACATTCAAATGAAGAAGTGGATTGTAATTCTATTTGCTATGTTGCCATCACTAGCGATGGCAGCTGGGGCCAATGTTCCGCTGGATAAAGCGAATGTTGACCTTACGGATAAAGCTTCGCTACAAAACGGCGCGAAGTTGTTCATGAACTACTGTTTTGCTTGTCACTCTACGCAATACCAGCGTTACGAGCGTGTAGCAACAGACTTGGAAATTCCAACAGACTTAATGAAAGAAAACCTGATTTTCAATCCTGAAGCGAAAATCGGTGATCTAATGGTCAATGCTATGCCACCGAAGCAAGCGGCAAACTGGTTTGGTGCTCCACCACCAGATCTTACGTTGGTTGCACGAGTTCGTGGTGCTGATTGGTTATACACTTACTTACGCTCTTTCTATGTTGATCCATCTCGTCCATTCGGCGTGAACAACATCGTCTTCCCGAGTGTTGGTATGCCGCATGTACTTGAAGAGCTACAGGGCATCCCGACGCCGATTTACGATACGAAAATCGTAGATGGCGAAGAAGTACAAGTTGTTGTTGGTACTGAAACCGATGGCACGGGTGAGCTGAGTGAAGGCGAATATGACAAAGCGGTTGGCGATCTCGTTAACTTCTTAGTTTATTCAGGTGACCCAGTGCAGCTTGAGCGTCATGCTTTAGGCTGGTGGGTAATGGGCTTCTTAGTGCTTCTAACCATCGTTGTTGTGATGCTCAAGAAAGAGTATTGGCGCGATGTGCATTAATTGTGCTAAAATACCGTGCTAATTCCCAATTTTAATTGATGTACAATGGAGGCTTAGCCTCCATTGTTTTTATTTGTAAGTGTACTGGAGGGCTCCATGGCTGTAGCTGCCAATAAACGTTCTGTGATGACTCTTTTCTCAAGTGCATCAGATTTGTATAGCCATCAGGTTCGCATTGTACTAGCTGAAAAAGGCGTAAGTGTTGAAGTTGAGCTTGTTGACGAAGCAAACCTTCCTGCTGAGCTTGTTGAGCTAAACCCATATAAATCAGTGCCAACTCTTGTTGACCGTGAGCTAGCTCTTTACGATTCAAAAATCATCATGGAGTACTTGGACGAGCGTTTCCCTCATCCACCTCTAATGCCGGTTTACCCTGTTGCTCGTGGCAACAGCCGCTTGATGATGTACCGTATCGAACGCAACTGGTATTCACTCGCTGAAAAAGTGATGAAAGGTAATGCGGAAGAATCAGAAAAAGCACGCACAAAGCTGCGTAATGATCTTCTGACGTTAGCGCCAATTTTTGCTGAATATGAGTACTTCATGAGCGAAGAATTCAGCTTGATCGATTGTTACCTAGCTCCACTATTGTGGCGTTTGCCTCAACTTGGTATCGATCTTGTTGGCCCTGGTTCAAAAGAAATCAAGGTATACATGAACCGCGTATTTGAACGTGATTCGTTCCTTGCTTCTTTGACTGAAGCTGAACGTGAAATGCGCCTAGTTCGCTAAGCGATTTAAAACACGTTATGGATATTGCAAAAATGACTGCTCGCCGCCCGTATATGCTTCGCGCATTTTACGACTGGTTAGTAGACAATGACTTGACTCCTCACTTGGTTGTGGATGCAACAATGCCAGGGGTGCGTGTCCCGGTTGAATTTATTCAAGATGGTCAAATTATTTTGAATATTGCGCCACGTGCAGTGGGTAATCTTGAGTTAGGTAATGATGCGATTACCTTCCATGCTCGCTTTAGCGGTCGTCCGCACTCAGTGATCGTGCCTGTGTATGCTGTTCAAGCTATTTATGCACGTGAGAATGGTGCTGGTACTATGTTTGAACCAGAAGAAGCGTACACTCACATCGAAGAAGAAGCGATGACCGAGGAAGAATCATCCCCATCGTTTACAACGGTTAGTGATGAGCCTTCTGAGTTAGTTTCTGATTCAGATGCCGAAGAGGACGATGCTCCTCGACCAAAAGGCAAACCAAGCTTAAGAGTGATTAAATAATAAAAAAGCAGCGTAACGCTGCTTTTTTCTTTTTAACTTGTTGAAGATGATTTCAAGCCAGACTTTGGAAATTACTCACTAATCGTAAAGACTTCGACGTTCTCTTCACTTTCTGTGCTTGCCTCACTTTCTATTGTTTGTACACCGTCACTCGGTAAGTCTACTTCAACAGGCTCCATTTCGCCGTATTGGAACCCTTTAATGACTTGTTTTACGCCTGAGATATTACGCGCGATTTCTGTCGCTCGATCGCTTTGCTCTGGCGTGACATAACCAAACAGAAAAACGTCGCCATCTTCGGTGATCACTTTAACCTTAACACCATTAAGCTCAGAATCAGTAAGCAAAGCTGACTTTACTTTGGTTGTGATCCAGCTGTCATTGCTAATCTGGGTAACAGTGAGTGGCTCTTTTTGTTTGATTTGATTGTGTATGACTTTTACACCACTAACTTCTCTAGCTCTTCGCTCTAAAGCAAGGATAAGGTCTTGTGTCGGAGCCTGTCCCATAAGGACTACAGTCCCATTATATGAACTGGCAACGACACGAACTTCACCTTTAAACGGTGCTTTATTGCCGATCGCCGCAACTTCGAACTCGATGTTATTGTCCTGCCAGATTTGTTTTGTCGTGCGTGTGTCCGTGACAATATTCGCTGTGGTTGCTGCACCTGCGATAAACAAACCTGCGCAACCACTTAAACTCAATGCTGTTAATAAGATAACAAGGCTACGTATCATAATTCTGACTCTCAGTCTTGGTTACTCTTCGTGAGCAGGGAAAAGCACCTGGTCAATAAGATCACAAAGACAATGGAGTGTTACCATATGTACTTCGTGAATACGTGCAGTGCGGTGTGATGGAATACGAATTTCGACGTCGTTCTCACCGAGCAGCCCTGCCATCTCTCCGCCATCTTTTCCTGTTAGCGCGATAATCGTCATGTCTCGAGTTACGGCTGCTTCCATCGCTTTGATAATATTTTTACTGTTACCGCTAGTCGACATGGCAAGCAAAATGTCGCCTGGTTGACCAAACGCTCGTACCTGTTTTGAGAAGATTTCCTGGTAGTGGTAATCGTTGGCCACTGCGGTTAGGGTGGTATTATCGGCGGTTAAGGCCATTGCTGGTAGGCTAGGGCGCTCAGTTTCAAAACGGTTTAAAAGACAAGAAACAAATTGTTGAGCGTTTGAAGCACTGCCGCCATTACCACAACATAAAATTTTATTGCCATTAAGCAGGCTCGACACCATCGCTTGAGCTGCATGAGTAATGGCATCAGGCAGCGCCTCTGCTGCTGCGATTTGAATTTGAATACTTTCTGTAAAGCTGTCTTTAATGCTGTCTAGCATCGCTTATCCTTCAGAGATTGCGTTTTCTATCCAGTTGATATCTCGCCCATTATCATGAATGGCGATGACATCAAATCGATAATCGATATTGTGTTTTAAGCGCTTTTGTTGGCTAAGCCAAACTTGTGCGGTTTTGACTAGCTTGCGCATTTTAGCGTGCGTCACCATTTCTGCTGCCGAGCCAAAGTGATTGTTCTTACGGTATTTGACTTCAACAAACACAATAGTTTCACCTTGTTGGAAGATTAAATCAATCTCACCGACCTTAGTCAGAAAATTTTGTTCAATTAAGTTTAAGCCCTGGCGTTGTAAATACTGCTTCGCCAGAGCTTCATATTGATTTCCGATTTGGCGCTTACTAAAGAGCCCCACGCTCAGCCCAGCTTAGCTCACGCTGTACAACACAATTATTGTCGATACTTAAAATACCGGTTTGGCCGCCAACTGAGTAGCCCGGAACGACCTTCATTTGTGGCAGCTCCCCAATCAATTTATACGCATCCATACCCAGTGCTTTCAAACGTTTTTCCATGTTAGATTGCTCTGACCACAGCTCGTTCATTTCAGCGGTCACGCTAGGGTCTGGGTCAATCAGTAATGGGATATCGCTGTAGATGATGCCTGTTAGATCTTCGTAAGTCGCGCCGCCACTGTTGCTACGCGAGCTAGAGAAAATTTGTGGTGCTTTGGCGTCTGGGTTAATCGCTACCTCAATAAACGGCTTGATCAAAGTCAGTTCCGTGCTTCTAGCAACAATATAAACCGCATCGACATCACGACGGCTACGTGGCTGTGTTTCAAGCTTGATACGCATTAGTGATTGCATCTGAGCAATACGTTGTTTGCTTTCTTGCAGACCAAATACTTCATTGATGTCTTTTTGAAGTTGGCGCTTGTCGCCAAAATAACTTGCTGCGACTTTATTAGAGCTGTACTTGCGCCATTCTTTGTTGAACGCTTCAGTTACACGCTCACCAAAGCTGCCCTTTGGTGCCAGAATCAGAGGGAAGTTATAGCCTTCGCTGAACAAGTGTTTCGCTGCCTGTGCGGCTTCTTGTTCTGGTGATAATGCCAAGTAGCAAATATTGCTATCTGGTTGCACATCTTCGGGAATATTTAGCGCAAGGGCTGGAATCGTAGGACCATTTTCTGAGCCATCCATGGTTGTGTGCAATAGCTCAACGTTTTCTTTTTCTAGGGGACCAACAACAAAGTCGATGTTTTCATTGATCAAACGTTGTTTAATTTGGTCGGCGTTATACGCATTAGTGTCTATTACCGTGAGGGTAGCGCTTGGATCACGGTTACGATCATTCATCATCGCAAACACAAAACCATCACGAATTAATTGCGCTTGTGGCGAGAATTTACCAGTAAGCGGCAGTAACAAAGCGGTGTTGTTTGGTTTAACTATGTCTAGAGAGAGAATGTTTTGAATCTCTTCTGGTGTGTAGATAGCGGCTGGGTGAGATGGGTTCTCGTTTAACCAGCGTTCTAGGGTATTTTTTAGTTGGGATAAGTTGCCCGACAGCGTTTTCGCATAAATAGCGAGTTGTAGCCAACCATCTAAAACATCTTCATTTGGCTCTGTTTCTAATGAGGTCAGTTCGTACTCGGAGTAGCTGCCAAAGTTCATCCAAATACGGCTAGAAATCTCTCTCTGCTCTGCGGACGATGCATATTGGCCAAATGCAACCAGTTGGCGGTTTGCCTCAAACGCTTGGTTAAGACCTTGATAAGCGTCGGCACGCATCAAGTAATAGTCTTTCCATTGCTCATTTGGCAACTTCCACCAAGGTTTAAAATTCAACAATTGCAGCAACTGAGAGTAATTACCCTGTTTTTGCTGTATGGTCGCACGCGCTAGTTGCCACTCTGCTTGCTGAACTTCGGTTAACTGTTGACGAGCCAGGCGCTTGATCAACATTTCTGCTTGATCAAACTGGTTTGCTTGAATCGCGGCTTTGGTTGCCATGATCAACCAGTCATTTTGTAAACTGCCTTCCGTGCTATCAGCTTGGATCATATAGTTCTGAACAGACTGAGTAGGCTCAAGTGTTACATCAACGCCATCAGGCTGTCTTGGACCTGAAGAACAGGCGGCGAGCGTAATTGCTAGTGCAACAGGAGTAAGTATGCGTGGTACACTGAGTCTCTTATGGTTAATCATTGCCGTGAGTTCTCTATAATTTTGTACAAAATTGTCTCTATATTAATCGTTGAAGTGATGGTAAACAAATGACAGATAAAAATAAGTTGCCGAATGAGGGGCCAACTCTCTATATCGTACCGACTCCAATCGGAAATTTAGCGGATATCACCCAACGTGCTATCGAAATTCTGTCGACTGTGGACATCATTGCCGCTGAGGATACTCGACATACGGGCAAATTACTGTCTCACTTCAATATTCAAACCAAAACTTTTGCTCTACATGACCACAATGAGCAGCAAAAAGCACAAGTTTTGGTAGAAAAGCTGCTTTCCGGTCAGTCTATCGCATTAGTTTCTGACGCTGGTACGCCACTTATCAGCGACCCAGGATACCATTTGGTGACAAAATGTCGTCAAGCGGGCGTTAGAGTTGTGCCTCTTCCAGGTGCCTGTGCGGTCATTACGGCGTTAAGTGCCTCTGGCTTGCCATCTGATCGCTTTAGCTTCGAAGGTTTTTTACCACCGAAAAGCAAAGGTCGTAAGGATAAATTCCTAGAGATTGCTTCGGTAGAGCGTACGTGTATTTTTTACGAGTCACCGCACCGTATTTTAGACTCTCTACAAGACATGTTAGACGTTCTTGGCCCAGATAGAGAAGTTGTGTTGGCAAGAGAGCTAACAAAAACCTTTGAAACCATTCAAGGCATGCCGTTAGGTGAGCTGATTGAATGGGTGAAAAGTGACGATAACCAACAGCGTGGTGAAATGGTATTGTTGGTACATGGCCATCGTGAAACAACAGACGACTCACTACCTGAAGATGCTTTACGCACGTTAGGGATTTTGACCAAAGAGCTGCCTTTGAAAAAAGCAGCTGCTTTGGTGGCAGAAATACATAACTTGAAGAAGAATGCGCTATATAAATGGGGCTTAGAAAACTTAGACTAAGTGCCGCTAGCGAGATAAATGGTCAATGAGGGCTGATGTTTAGGAATCGGCCTTTTTATTATCTATTTTTGGCGCACTGACTAAAAAGTCATCACTTAGTGCATTCATTTCATCATATCTGTGATCTAACTAGACTCTGAAGTGAGAACTCTATACAATCCGCCCTCGGAGCTGA
>NZ_JAWOVM010000060.1:0-7726 GCF_033339895.1 Vibrio sp. 1751 | reverse complement strand
GTGCATTCATTTCATCATATCTGTGATCTAACTAGACTCTGAAGTGAGAACTCTATACAATCCGCCCTCGGAGCTGACTGGGTAGTCGCTGCTTTGTTGATGTCCTTCGGGAGACTGACGTCGAAGTCCCTTTGGGAGACTGACGTTGACGTCCTTCGGGAGACTGACAAAGGGGAGGAAAGTCCGGGCTTCATAGAGCAAGGTGCCAGGTAACGCCTGGGAGGCGCAAGCCTACGACAAGTGCAGCAGAGAGAAGACCGCCGATGGCCCGTAAGGGTACAGGTAAGGGTGAAAGGGTGCGGTAAGAGCGCACCGGACGACTAGCAATAGTTCGTAGCAGGGTAAACTCCACCTGAAGCAAGACCAAATAGGCCTCCACATTGCGTTGCTCGCGTAAGGAGGCGGGTAGGTTGCTCGAGCCAGTGAGTGATTGCTGGCCTAGACGAATGGCTACCGCCGCGCAAGCGGAACAGAACCCGGCTTATGTGTCGGCTCCACCTATTCGAGACCCATCTCTACTTCGGTAGTGATGGGTTTTTTGCATTTAATTGACGCAAACTATGTCATTACCAATAAACTTGGCGTAAATCACGTCTAACTTTAGACTTGTGGTGGCGATGATGTAGGAAATCAGTACACTAAAGAATCGCTTCAAGATCATTCAACGAGAAAGCTATGACCGAAACCTTCCAACATATTTCCGTGTTATTAAATGAATCCATTGATGGCTTAGCTATCAAACCAGACGGCGTCTATATTGATGGAACATTTGGCCGTGGCGGTCACAGCCGGACAATTCTATCTAAACTCGGTGAAAATGGCCGACTGTACAGTATCGACCGTGACCCTCAAGCGATCGCTGAGGCAGGCAAAATCAATGACCCTCGCTTCACCATTATTCATGGTCCATTTTCTGGTATTGCTGAGTATGCTGAAGAGTATGGGCTAGTTGGAAAAGTGGATGGTGTTCTGCTGGATTTAGGCGTTTCTTCTCCTCAGTTAGACGACGCAGAGCGTGGCTTTAGCTTTATGAAAGACGGTCCGCTAGATATGCGTATGGACCCGACATCAGGTGTTCCAGTATCTCAATGGTTGATGGAAGCAGACCTCGATGATATCACTTGGGTCATTCGCGAGTTTGGGGAAGATAAACATGCGCGCCGTATTGCAAAAGCGATTGTTGCCTACCGTGAAGACGAAGAAAATGAGCCAATGGTTCGCACTGGTCAGCTGGCAAAATTGATTTCAGATGCCGCACCGAAAAGTTTTAAAGAGAAAAAACACCCTGCGACTCGTGCTTTCCAGGCTTTTCGTATTTACATCAACAGTGAGTTAGAAGAAATTGATACGGCACTTAAAGGCGCGGCGAGCATTCTGGCTCCTGAAGGCCGTTTATCTGTGATTAGCTTCCACTCTCTGGAAGACCGTATGGTCAAACGTTTTATCCGTAAAGAGAGCAAAGGGCCTGAAGTGCCACACGGTATTCCAATGACGGAAGAGCAAATTCGTGCTCTTGGTAGTGCGAATATGAAAGCGGTGAGCAAAGCGATTAAGCCAAGCAAACAAGAAATTGAAATGAACCCTCGCTCGCGCAGCTCTGTGTTAAGAATTGCGGAAAAGCTTTAATTATTATGACGAAACCCACTCCTAATCTTGCTAAGTTGATTGCAACAGATCTCCTCACTGTTGGTCGCTGGCCATTACTGTTGTTGCTATTGATCGTGGCATCGGCAATGGGAGTGGTATTTGCTACCCACCATGCGCGTCAAGCGATCACCGAGAAAGACCATACGTTGGTTGAACGAGAACGGTTAGATAGCGAATGGCGTAACTTAATGTTGGAAGAAACTGCCCTCGCGGAACACAGTCGTGTTCAAGACCTTGCCAAAAAAGAACTTGAAATGAAACGACCTGATGGCGATAAAGAAGTGGTTGTCACGCTCAAATGATTAGAAAAAAATCCAACACGAAACAAGCCAATAAGCGTAAACCTGTAGCAAAAGAGAAAGCGGCTACGGGGGATAAGAAAACCGATAACAAAGCAGTGAAAGTGGCGGTCGAAGAATCTTTCTTGATTCGTTGGCGCTTCCATCTATTACTGTTTTTTGTTTTTTGTGCATTTGCCCTTTTGGTGGCACGCGTAGCCTACATCCAAATCATTGAGCCAGATAACCTGATTAAACAAGGTGACCTACGTTCGGTTCGTGTTAAATCCATTCCTTCTGCTCGCGGTATTATTTCGGATCGAAATGGTGAGCCGCTTGCTGTCAGTGTACCGGTTGAGGCGGTTTGGGCAGATCCTGCCACGATATTTAAAGAAAACGCGTTAAGCCAGACCAAAAGTTGGCATGCATTAGCGGATGTTCTTGGTATTGACCGACAAGGGTTAATAGACAAAATCAAGCGCAATGAAAAACGCCGCTTTATCTACTTGCAGCGCCAGGTCAGTCCGGCCATGGCGAACTATATTCGTGAGCTAAAGCTGCCAGGTGTTGGCCTTAAGTCGGAATCTCGTCGTTATTATCCTGCAGGTGAGGTTAGTGCTCACTTAGTCGGTGTAACAGGCATTGACGGGCATGGCCTAGAAGGTGTGGAGCGTAGCTACGATGAGTGGCTCACTGGCGCGGCGGGTAAGAAAACTATTCGTAAAGACCGTTATGGTCGTGTTGTGGAAAACATTGCTTGGCAAGACAAGCAAGAAGGTAAATCACTTCAGTTAACCATCGATCAACGCCTACAGGCGATTGCGTATCGTGCGATTAAGCAAGCCGTTGCTGACCACCGCGCCACTTCAGGTTCCGTTGTCATGTTGGATGTAAAAACGGGCGCCGTATTGGCCATGGTTAATGCTCCTTCTTACAACCCTAATAATCGTAGCGATTGGCAAAGCTATCAAATGCGTAACCGAGTGATCACGGACTCAATGGAGCCCGGTTCGACCATTAAGCCTTTCGTTATTTTAGCCGCCTTAGAAAATGGGATAGCCGATAAAGATACCATCGTAGATACCGGTAATGGTGTCCTACGTTTAGGTGGTAGTCGAGTCAGAGATGTCTCTCGCGTAGGCAAAGCGAGCTTGACCACGATCCTTAAAAAGTCGAGTAATATCGGTGTGACGAAGCTAGCAATGCAAATGCCGGTAGAGGCGCTTCTTGGGCTGTACAGTTCAGTGGGTTTTGGTGAGCTTTCTGGCCTAAACCTAGTTGGGGAAGTGACGGGTATTTTTCCTACACGAACTCGTTGGTCGCCAATTGAGCGTGCCACGATTGCGTTTGGTTACGGTCTATCAATTACACCAATTCAGCTAGCCCATGCTTA
The DNA here is from genome assembly GCF_033339895.1 of Vibrio sp. 1751. Lineage (NCBI taxonomy): Bacteria > Pseudomonadati > Pseudomonadota > Gammaproteobacteria > Vibrionales > Vibrionaceae > Vibrio > Vibrio sp. 1751. The sequence goes on along the minus strand of NZ_JAWOVM010000060.1, from coordinate 4,408 downwards.
TGCGACGCTTGGAAACCTTGGCAAATACGAGCCTATTCATATTATTGAAAGCAATGATCATGACATGTCACGTCAAGTGGTGAGTGCGAAGTATGCGCGTCAAGTATTAGACATGTTGGAAACCGTAACTCAAAAAGGGGGCTCGGCTCGCAGAGCGGCAGTTCCTGGTTATCGAGTGGGAGCGAAAACGGGTACATCACGTAAAGCTTCTGCTGGTGGGTACAGCGATGAGTACATCACCTACACGGCTGGGCTTGCTCCGGTTAGCGATCCGCGAATTGCTTTGGTGGTGATCGTAAATGAGCCTCAAGGCGATGACTACTATGGTGGTTCGGTAGCGTCTCCTGTCTTCTCTGAAATCATGAAAGGCGCGCTACAAATACTCAATGTTGCACCTGACGAAAACAAATTCCAACAGTAAGCCCTGTGGTTTACTGAGCAAACAAAATTAAGAAAACCTGAGCCAAAGCTCGGAGAACAAATATGACTAAAGCCATCAGTATGGACGTGCTGCTTTCCCCTTGGGTGGATTGCCCTAGCTTATCGTCCGTTCTTGTTTCTGAATTGGAGCTCGACAGCCGAAGAGTTCAACCTGGAACCACGTTTGTAGCAGTGATTGGCCATGTTGTGGATGGGCGTAAATTCATTGCCTCTGCAATTGAGCAAGGTGCAAATGCAGCCCTTGCGCAAGCCTGCGATGTCAAAACACATGGTACGGTGGAAATCATTGATGATGTTCCCGTCATTTACATTGATAGGTTGGACCAACGTTTATCCGCAATTGCTGGAAAGATCTATGCTTACCCTGATATGGATTTGATTGGTGTCACCGGCACCAACGGCAAAACCACCATTACCCAGTTAATAGCGCAATGGCTAGAACTGCTTGACCATAAAGCGGCGGTAATGGGAACAACAGGAAATGGCTTCCTCAATAACTTGCAACAAGCTGCGAATACAACGGGGAATGCCGTTGAAATTCAGAAAACGCTCTCCTCTCTCGCAAATCAACAAGCCACATACACCGCGCTAGAAGTATCTTCCCATGGCCTGACGCAAGGTCGTGTCAAAGCATTATCATTTGCGGCGGGCGTGTTTACTAACTTAAGTCGTGACCATCTTGATTACCATGGCACGATGGAAGAGTATGCCAATGCAAAGCTTGGGTTGTTCACGCAACACCAATGTGAACGTGCCATTATCAATGTTGATGATGAAGTAGGTCATCAATGGGCGTCGCAGTTAAGTAATGCGGTCGCTGTTTCGCTCAAACCGAACACTGAATTTGAAAGCGCAATTTGGGCGACGGAAGTCAGTTACGCGGAGTCAGGGATTACTATTAAGTTCGATGGTAAATTTGGCTCAGGTGAATTGCACGCGCCATTGATTGGTGAGTTTAATGCAACCAACTTAATGCTCGCTTTTGCGACCTTATTAAGCTTAGGTAAAGAGAAACAAGCGTTACTCGAAACCGCAGGTCAACTGAAACCTGTACTCGGCCGAATGGAGTTATTCCAAACTGAGGATCGTGCCAAAGTCGTGGTTGATTATGCCCATACTCCTGATGCTTTAGAAAAAGCGCTGCAAGCTTTACGAGTTCATTGTGAAGGCCAGCTGTGGGCTATTTTTGGCTGCGGTGGCGATCGCGATGCAGGTAAGCGCCCAATGATGGCGGAAATTGCAGAGCGTCTAGGCGATAGAGTGGTGTTGACTGACGATAACCCACGCAGCGAAGACCCGGTTCAGATTGTGAAAGACATGTTAGCTGGGCTGTCAAAACCTGCTGAAGCGATTGTTCAGCATGACCGCTTCAAAGCACTGTCTTATGCCATTGAAAATGCTTCGCCAAACGACATTATCTTGTTAGCTGGGAAGGGTCATGAAGATTATCAGATTCGTAATGGCGAAACGATTCATTACTCCGACCGCGAGTCCGCAATGCAACTTTTAGGATTGACCTCATGATCAAAGTAACGTTATCTCAAATTGCAGACATCACTCGTGGCGAGCGATTCGGCGACGATCTATTTATCGACGCGGTTTCTACTGATACACGAGCGATTGAGCGTGGGGCTCTATTTGTGGCGTTAGTAGGGGAGCGCTTTGATGCGCACAACTTTTGCCAACAAGCGGTAGATGCAGGTGCCGGTGCTTTACTCGTGGAAAAATGCTTAGATGTGAATGTGCCGCAAATTGTGGTGTCGGATACCAAACTTGCATTGGGTGAGTTTGCTTCTTGGGCGCATCAAGCATGCCAAACACCTACCGTTGCCATCACCGGAAGTTGCGGTAAAACGACCGTAAAAGAAATGGTTGCGAGTATCCTGCAATTGAAAGGCAAAGTGCTATTCACGGCGGGTAACTTCAATAATGATATTGGTGTTCCGTTGACATTATTACGCTCACAGCAGGATGATGATTATGCCGTGATTGAGCTTGGTGCTAACCATATAGGTGAAATTGCTTACACGACTCAGTTAGTAAAACCAGATATCGCGTTAGTGAACAATGTAGCCGCCGCTCACCTTGAAGGCTTTGGTTCTATCGATGGCGTGAAACAAGCCAAAGGTGAAATCTACCAAGGCCTTTCAGCTGGTGGTATTGCGATTGTTAACCTAGACAGCAATGGTGAAGCCAAGTGGGATGAAGTGTTAGCAGATAAGAAAGTCATTACTTTTTCACAAAGTAATACTGATGCAGACTTCTTCGCTTCTAACATCGTATTGAACGCCGCAGGTGAAGCAAGCTTTGACTTACATATCGCAGCAAGCTCACAAGAAATTGAACTGTCTCTGGGTATTATAGGTCAACACAACGTTGCGAATGCCATCGCTGCTTCTATTATTGCGTTACAAATGGGCGCCACATTAGAAGAGGTTCGCGCTGGCCTTAAACATTTGAACAAAGTGAAAGGTCGCGTCGAGGTTGAAGCGCTGAGCGAAAAGATAAAATTGATTGACGACAGCTACAACGCGAGCGTGCCAGCCATGAAAGCGGCAGTTGATTTATTGGCCGCTTTCCCAGGTCAACGCTGGCTGATTTTAGGTAATATGGCGGAATTGGGCGAGGAAAGTCTTGCACTTCATCGTCAAGTCGGGGAACATGCTGCCCCACAAAAATTTGAACATGTTCTCACATATGGTGCAGACGCCAAGGTGATCAGTGATCTTTGCCAAGGCATTCATTTTGAGACGCACCAAGAGATGATTGAATACATCAAGCAGCATCTAGACCAAGCCGTTCCTGAAAACCATACGATATTGGTGAAAGGAGCGAACGGTGCACGTATGTTTGAAGTCGCTGCTGCTTTGAAGGAGTATTATTAATGATTATTTGGCTTGCCGAGCTGCTACAGCCATACCTGTCTTTTTTCCGATTGTTTGAATACTTGTCTTTTCGAGCAATCCTAAGCGTATTAACCGCTCTAGGTCTGTCATTATGGATGGGACCAATCATGATCAAGCGTTTGCAAATGCTGCAAATTGGTCAGGTAGTGCGTAACGAAGGTCCTGAATCTCACTTTAGTAAGCGTGGTACCCCAACAATGGGCGGTATCATGATCTTAGCGGCCATCTCAATCACGATTTTGCTATGGACAGACTTATCCAACCCTTACGTATGGGCGGTACTGACAGTCTTACTTGGCTACGGTGCGGTCGGATTTGTTGATGATTATCGTAAAGTGGTACGCAAAAATACCGATGGCTTGATCGCGCGTTGGAAGTACTTCTGGCAGTCGTTGATCGCGTTTGTCGTCGCTTTCGCATTGTATGCTTACGGTAAAGACACAGCAGCAACTCAGCTAGTGGTGCCATTCTTTAAAGACATCATGCCGCAGCTTGGTTTGATGTATATCATTCTGACTTACTTTGTCATTGTAGGTACAAGTAACGCGGTCAACCTGACTGATGGTCTAGACGGTTTGGCAATCATGCCAACGGTTCTTGTTGCAGCAGGCTTCGCGGTTATTGCATGGGCGACCGGTAACGTTAACTTCTCTGAATACCTTCATATACCATACTTACCACATGCTTCTGAGTTAGTTGTCGTATGTACAGCAATCGTAGGTGCAGGCCTTGGTTTCTTGTGGTTTAACACGTACCCAGCACAAGTGTTCATGGGCGATGTGGGCTCACTAGCGCTTGGCGGTGCATTGGGCACCATTGCTGTTCTAGTTCGTCAAGAGTTGGTGTTGGTGATCATGGGTGGCGTATTTGTAATGGAAACGCTATCAGTCATCCTGCAGGTAGGTTCTTACAAATTACGTGGTCAGCGCATTTTCCGTATGGCACCAATTCACCACCACTACGAATTGAAAGGTTGGCCAGAACCTCGCGTAATCGTGCGCTTCTGGATTATTTCTATGGTTCTTGTTCTGATTGGTCTTGCGACATTGAAAGTGCGTTAA
>NZ_JAWOVM010000059.1:0-26838 GCF_033339895.1 Vibrio sp. 1751 | reverse complement strand
CGTATTTTAGAACCGCACAAAGCCGGAACCGTACCCGTCAATGTATACTACCAGCGTGCCGACGCCAGAGCGCGGTTAACATTGGGCACCGAGTGGCGAGTTACGCCAAGTGATACATTACTCGACGATTTAAAACAGTTGCTTGGCAAAAGCCAGGTAGAACTCGAATTTAACTAAAAATTCAGCGCAATATGTTAGACGCTGAGTAAACAAGGATTCATAGATGAGCCTAAACTTTCTTGAATTTGAAAAGCCAATTGCAGAACTAGAAGCGAAAATTGAAGCATTACGTGATGTCTCTCGTCACGGTGGTGATTCTGCGATTGACCTGGATAAAGAAATCGAACAGCTTGAGAAGAAAAGCTTAGAGCTGAAGAAAAAAACCTTCAGTGACCTAGGTGCATGGGAAACAGCTCAACTGGCTCGTCACCCACTACGTCCTTACACGCTGGATTACATCCAACACGCTTTTGAGGAGTTTGATGAATTAGCGGGTGACCGCGCGTTTGCAGACGACAAAGCGATTGTGGGTGGCATGGCTCGCCTTGAAGGCCGCCCTGTGATGATCATTGGTCACCAAAAAGGTCGTGAGACCAAAGAAAAGGTGAAACGTAACTTTGGTATGCCGAAACCAGAAGGCTACCGTAAGGCTCTACGCTTGATGGAAATGGCAGAGCGTTTCAACATGCCGATCATCACATTTATTGACACGGCTGGTGCATACCCAGGTGTGGGCGCAGAAGAACGTGGTCAATCTGAAGCTATCGCGAAAAACCTAAAAGTGATGTCTGGTCTTAAAGTACCAGTAATCTGTAACGTTGTCGGTGAAGGCGGTTCTGGTGGTGCACTAGCAATCGGTGTAGGCGACTACGTGAACATGCTTCAGTACTCTACGTACTCAGTAATTTCTCCTGAGGGTTGTGCTTCAATCTTATGGCGTGATTCAGACAAAGCGCCACAAGCGGCAGAGGCAATGGGCCTAACTGCTCCGCGTCTTAAAGAGCTTGAACTGATCGACGAAATCATTGAAGAGCCACTAGGCGGCGCTCATCGCGATCATGTTCAAATGGCAGCGAATATGAAAGCGACACTACTTCGTCAGCTAGAAGATCTAGAACAACTGGATGAAGAGACGCTACGTGAACGTCGTTACCAGCGCCTAATGAGCTACGGCTACTGTTAATTTCGGTGATTGCTGTTAAGCGTTAGCTGATATCTCAATTGATAACAGTTAAAATAGAAAGGGTTGGATGAGAGTCCAGCCCTTTTTTGCATCTATCGGATCGTTTATGGAATCGCTTTACCTGCATTTTGCTCAAGTTCTCGGCCGCTACTATCAATTAGGCACTAAGGTTGTCTTGGCGTTTAGCGGAGGAGTGGATTCACGTCTTTTACTCGAATTACTCAGTCGCTACCAACAAGCGCATTCGATAGAGTGTCACGCTGTGTATGTGCACCATGGTTTAAGCTCGAATGCCGATAATTGGGCCGATAAATGCTTACTTTGGGCACAACAAGTGGGGATATCTTGCTCGATTGAGCGAGTGAGCTTAGACATCAGCAATGGTGAAAGTATTGAACTTCTTGCTCGTGAAGCTCGCTACCAAGCCTTAACTAAGTACATTCAAGAAGGCGATATACTGTTGACTGGTCAACATGCCGACGATCAAATAGAGACTTTTCTCCTTGCTCTTAAGCGCGGTAGCGGGCCAAAAGGGTTATCTTCGATGGCGGAGAGTATGCCGTTTTCTTGCGGATCTCTAGTTCGACCATTGCTTACTATCAAGCGGAAGACCATCGAAGACGCCGCTACTAAATTAGGCTTGGAGTGGGTGGAAGACGAAAGCAATCAAGATACCCGTTATGATCGTAACTTTCTTCGTCATTGTGTTATTCCTGAATTGTCTGGTCGTTGGCCGAGTATCCATCAAGCGGTTCAGCGCAGTGCAAACTTATGTGCTCAACAAGAAGCGCTATTGGATGAACTATTGAGCGCGGTGTTTGAACGCGCTTTACAAACGGATCTAAGTTTGAGTATTGAAGAACTGGCTAAGCACAGTGGATTAGCGCGTGCGCGCTTGATTCGTATGTGGCTGTCTAAGCTTAATACTAGTATGCCGACTCAGGTACAACTCAATCTTATCTGGAATGAAGTGGCATTAGCTCAGCAAGATGCCAACCCCAAACTACAACTTAAACAAGGTGAAGTGCGCCGTTTTCGAAATCGTCTCTATTGGGTAACGGAAACGGCTGATGTCACTAAGTGGCAAAGTACGATTCAAGTTGATGCGACTTTGTCGCTGCCTGAGGGACTCGGGGAGCTGACCTTAACGACGAGTTCTAGTAACGCAACGATTGCGCTACCGAGTCAGCCAGAATTGCTTCGCGTGACCTTCAATCCGGAAGGCTTATCAGCGCATCCAACCACGCGTAATCACAGTCGAAAACTGAAGAAGTTATTCCAAGAATACAATGTGCCAAGCTGGCTGCGTCGTCAAATTCCGATTTTAATGTACCAAGACCGAGTCGTTGCTGTGGCAGATCTGTTCGTTGATCAGGCGTTTAATGGTCAAGATTGTGAACTTATTTGGCGCAGGTAATGAAAATTCATGCCACAATGTCGATTATAAAATATAAAAATCCTTAAATAATAATTGATTAGGTGAAGCAATGAAGAAAACAATCATGGGTGCAATGGTGGCGTTAACCATGTTCAGTGGGCAGGCTCTAGCTGCGGGAGATGCTGCAGCAGGTCAAGCAAAGTCGGGAGTATGCGCGGCGTGTCATGGCGCTGATGGTATTGCTGTCATTCCGGGTTACCCAAATCTGAAAGGGCAAAATGAGCAATATATTATCAGTTCAATTAAAGCTTATAAAAATAAAGAGCGAACAGGTGGGCTTGCTGCTGTGATGCAAGCTCAAGCTTCATTGTTGTCTGATGAAGATATCGCTAACCTAGCGGCTTACTACGCAAGTTTGAAGTAAACGCGAGTCTGAAAAAGCTTGGACGATTGGGCATTGAGCAGTCCTCATTGGGTTTTATCAACTCACGATATTCGCTATGTTAATTTGCTCAGCCTGGATTTTCGCTGGTGGATCAGAGACAAACATTGAATGTTGCGAAACGCTAAACGATAATAAGCGCAATCGATTGAAGCTTAAGGGATGAACATGAAAAAAATTGAAGCGATTATCAAGCCATTTAAACTGGATGATGTTCGAGAAGCGCTAGCTGAAGTTGGCATTACAGGGATGACAGTCTCTGAAGTGAAAGGCTTTGGTCGCCAAAAAGGTCACACCGAGCTTTACCGTGGTGCAGAGTACATGGTGGACTTTCTACCTAAAGTGAAGCTCGAAATCGTTGTAACGGAAGATGTGGCTGATAAATGCGTAGAGACAATCATTGAAACCGCGCAAACTGGTAAGATTGGTGATGGTAAAATATTCGTCACTGATATTGAGCGTGTGGTTCGTATTCGTACTGGTGAAGAAGACGAAGACGCGATCTAAGGTTTCTTGTCACTTGTTTCGTATTTATTATGCTAAAAGGGAGCCAAGTGGCTCCTTTTTTGTTGTTTGCTTATTAGTGAAATCATTTAACCCGAGATTTGTTGTTCTAGATTTCGGGTGCCTACATTCAGGTTTGTCGTATGTTTAAGCGTTTTTTTCTGGCGTTAGCTTTTCTCGTAATGGCGGTATTGGTTGGCTTCCAGGTTATTTTCACCGTACCAGATCAGCCGCAAATTATTACTCAAACAGGTACCGAGCTGACACAAGATATCAGGTGCATCGAATTTAGCGATTCAAAAGCTCTCGATCATGACGGCAAAATCAATGTGCTTGTCTGGAATATCTACAAACAGAACCGGGCTAATTGGCAACGTGCACTCGATGAGTTTTCTGCTGATAAGCAGTTACTGTTATTGCAAGAAGCCAGCATGACACCATCATTTAAACAGTGGTTGGTGGATGGTCGCTGGGTTAGTAATCAAGTGAGTGCTTTTAAGGCGCTGGGTAGCGGTGCCGGTGTAATTAGTATTGCTCAAGGGCAACCAGAAAAAGCCTGCGCTTACACCTCTAAAGAGCCGTGGCTTCGCTTACCTAAGTCTGCATTATATAGCCAGTATCACTTGAGTAATGGCGAGAAACTCGCAGTGGTGAATGTACATGCAATTAACTTCACCGTGGGTACAAAAGAGTATGTATCTCAGTTAACGGCGGTTGAAATGCTTTTAAAGCATCATGTGGGGCCAATTCTATTTGCTGGAGACTTCAATAGCTGGAGTGAATCTCGCGTTAATGCGATGAGGCAGGCCTTAAAGGCTGCGGACTTACAAGAGGTGACGTTCTTGCCGGATCATCGAGTCCAATTTATAACAGGGTTACCACTGGACCATGTGTTTTACCGAGGTCTGACGCTTAAGTACGCAAAAGCGCCGCAGAGCGACGCTTCCGATCATAACCCATTGTTATTGTCATTTACGTTAAATAACTAGCTTAGGTTACCACAATATAAAGTGCCCAAATAACGTAGAAGAATACCCATGGCAGGCTTGCTATCACCAAAGCTTGGCCACGTTCAAACTCCGTCCACGTCAGTACAACGCCGTAGCCGAGCACAATGTACCAAGGCAGAAGCAAAGGTAACGAGCTAGCGAAATGAGACCATTCGTTAGTAAGAGGCAGCTTTAATAGACCATTGAGGCTATTTAAATCGGCAGCGTAAGTCATTACCTGACCATGCTTGAGTAGCAAGCTCGCGTAGCTTGCTACATCGCCCAATACTGCTGGGAATAAGATAGCACACGATGCGGCAAACCATTTCCAGTAACCGTATTGTTGTTTGCTTGCCTTTGTTGCAAGAAAGAACCAAAGCGCGAGCAATAGTAAGGTGGCAAAGCGGTTGAATACATCATTGATGATCGCGCTTGCCATTAGCGTGTTTGGTTCTAATAGCTCAATCTGCTTCGGGTCGATTTGCTGAAATTGCGCAGCAAGTTGGTCACTGAGCCACGTGAAATCGACATTCGAAAAGTAAGCACCCCAGAATAAAAACGGACTAAGCATCAGGAAGATGAACGGTTGCCATCCCCATCCACCGCGTTGATAAAGCGCAAGAAAACAAGATGTTGGAGAACGAAAAATGTCCAACAGCATCACAAGTGGATTGCTTGATGGGTTCATACACTTACCTTCGTTACGTCAACGTACAACTTAAGCTTTTGACCTGGTTGTAAGTATTTTTTCTTGTGTAGCGAGTTCCATTTCACGATGTCGTTCGTTTTTACTTTGAACTTGCTTGCAATGCCGCTAATGGTGTCGCCAGAGCGAACGTTGTAGAAAACGGTACGGATCACAGAACCTTTGTCTGAGTCTTTCCAAATCACTAGCTTTTGACCCACACGCAATGGATCTTTAGGGCCCATACCATTCCATTTAGCTAACGATTTATACGACACTTTATTGTTACGTGCGATTGACCACAAACTTTCTCCAGACTGAACGACATGGGTGAGCTTGAGTTGACCACGAGCACGAGATTGAGTCTTGTTTAATCGGTTTTGTGCCGTTAATGCATATTTTGCATCGTCTTTTGTTGATGTCGGAATCAATAGGTATTGACCAATACGAATGTTGTTATTCGATAGGCCGTTGGCACGTCGAATGACTTTCGTGGTTGTGCCGTATTTATTAGCTAGCACGCTTAAAGAGTCACCAGATTTCACCTTGTAGCGAGCGACCTTCATCCCTTTACCGCGATTTTTCTCCACCTTGGTGAGAAAAGTCTCTTTTTTCTCTACGGGAATCAAAAGTTGGTGCGGCCCCTCAGGCGCTGTCGACCACTGGTTGTATGCTGGGTTGTAACTCTGCAACTCTTTTACGCTAATGCCGGCATAATCTGCGGCAATAGCCAGATCTAACTGCTCTTCTGGATCAACAAGCGTTAGAACAGGCTTGTTTGGAATTGCAGGAATATTAAGTCCGTACTTGTCTTGGTTTGCGATAACGTCAGCCAAGGCCAATAGCTTAGGAACGTAACTGCTGGTCTCTTTTGGTAAGTCTAATGAGAAGAAATCGATAGGTTTACCGAGCTTTTTATTCTTACGAATTGCGCTAGAAACTCGGCCTCCACCGCTGTTATAAGCGGCGATTGCATGTTCCCAGTTACCATCAAAACGCTCGTTTAGTTGTACTAGGTAGTCCAGCGCTGCATCCGTTGCTGCTGCCACATCTCTGCGACCGTCATACCAGTAGTTTTGCTCTAATCCCATCATTTTTCCGGTGCCTGGGACAAATTGCCACAACCCAGCCGCGCTACCATGTGAGTAGGCAAAGGCATCGAATGAACTTTCCACTACAGGAAGTAATGCAAGCTCCATTGGGAGTCCGCGCTCTTCGATACGTTTTGTGATCATGTATAGAAAAGGAGTCGCACGCTTAGATACCGTGTAAAGGTGATTTGGGTGCTTTAAATACCACGTACGGTAGTAGTCCACTTTCTTGTGGTTTGGGATATCCATGTCCAGCTGCATGGCGATACGTTGCCACACATCTTCTTGTTCTTGGGGGGAGAGAACTTTAGGCGCGTCGTTAGCGGATTTTTTTGCTAGTGACGATTTATTGCCCGGTTGAGCTTTTACTGCATTTTGCTTTGCAGTCTGCTCAGATTTATTGGTTTCTGGTGTAGAAGACGTTGAATCTGACTGAGTCAATTGACAGCCAGATAATAACAACGCCAACGCCCAAGTATACTTCAAACGCATGGATTCAGCCTATTTAGGGCCTGTTTATCTTCACCTGCCTGTCGCGCAACGTAATGTGCGTGGCAGTCGCAAGATAATAGACATCTTTTAAACACTAACTAATTTATAGAGGCAAAGAGCTTCTAATTATGCAATGGGGAGAAATTCAAATAGATTTATATCAACCCCAAACGTAAGAGAAGCGCCAGTGGCGCTTCTCGAAAAATCAGTCCCTGATAATACTGGGGTCTTGCAAACTTACAAGCAGAAAATGGTTAAAATTCGTTCTTCCACTCGCGTAAAGCAGTAAAAACCGAGCATGGATCGCTATTTTTAATGCGACTAGCAACAGATTGAACCACGTCAGGGTTAGAGGTTCGCAAGAACGGATTAATCCACTTTTCTTTGCGTATTGTTGTTGGAAGTGTCGGAATGTTGAGTGCTCGCAGTCGGTTTACATCGTCGCGATATTGGCGAAGTTGCTCATTGTCAGGTTCAACCGCTAGAGCAAACGCCACGTTACTCGCCGTGTATTCATGTGCGCAGAAGACTTGAGTTTCTTCTGGTAGAGACGTTAGTTTACTCAGTGATTCAAACATTTGCTCAGGCGTACCTTCAAAAATACGACCACAGCCAGCGGAAAAGAGCACATCACCGCAAAACAGTTTTCCGTCTCCAACGTAACCGATATGGCCCAAAGTATGACCGGGTAACCCAAGTACTAAGAAAATCTCACCAAACAACTCCAGCTTGTCGCCTTCTTCCATTGGTGTCGTTAGGGTTGGAATTGGCTCTGATTTTGGGCCCACAACGGCGACGTCAGGAAATGCACGCACTAAGTCTGGAACGCCACCAATGTGATCGTTGTGGTGGTGCGTAATTAAAATCGCTTCTAAAGTTAATTCGTTAGCCTGCAGAAATTCTAATACTGGCTTCGCATCGCCCGGATCAACGACTGCGCAGCGCTTATCGCTATTTTGTATCAGCCAGATGTAATTATCATTAAATGCGGGTATGCTTTTGATCTCTAACACGATTCGTTCTCCGTCACCCATTTTAGTCAGGTGGTTAATGAAACCAGCACTCAGCAACAAAACTATACCACACCCGTCGACTTGGTCAGCAATGAACAACGGTCCGTGGGTGCTTGAGTCAATCCAGACCCGACTTGATGAATGGTGCCCGAAACTCTTCGGCTACCATATGCTCAAACTGGGCGGGTTGAGCTGTGAGCTAACCAGCTGTAATTGTAACATTCAACACCAAGTCAACGTAGATATCCAGAACCCGTTGCATAATGTGATTGCAGATGGTTACGAATTACCCTTTTTGGAAAAAAGCTTTGATGTTGTGATACTCGCTCATCAGCTCGACTATGCAAGCGATCCACACCGTTTGTTGCGTGAAGTCGATAGAGTGATGATGGATGATGGCTATGTAATTATTACTGGATTCAACCCATTAAGCTTGACTGGATTAGCGAGTTTGCTTCCATGGCGTAAACATAATTTGCCTTGGAGTGGACGAATGTTTACGTCGAACCGCATCAAAGATTGGTTAGGGTTACTTAATTATCAAGTGATTCATTGTGATCGTTATGCGCTGTTTCCGATGAAACGTTACCGTACGATGTGGACATGGTTGGAAAATAGTCTTGGTGATTGGGCATCACCCGCTGGGAGTTTGTATTACATAGTCGCGCGGAAACGGACATACCCTCTCAAGCCTATCAAACCGCATTGGCGCTTGAAGAAAAAGCTCACACCACTTGGGGTGATGAATCGAGAGGGTAACACTATGAGGAAAGAATCTCGCTAAGAGGGTTGGTAACCTGTATCTTCCTCAGTTGGGTTTTCTGCAGCAGTCCGGGCTAGCTCATCACACATTTCGTTCTCACGATGGCCCGCGTGGCCTTTTACCCAATGCCATTCAACTTGATGGCGTGCGGTTTCTTTGTCTAGAGCTTGCCATAAATCGGCATTCTTCACGGGTTTTTTATCCGCTGTTTTCCAACCACGCTTCTTCCAGTTATGGATCCACTGAGTAATACCTTGGCGCACATATTGGCTGTCAGTCGTTAAAGTGACTTTACAAGGTTGTTTTAACGTCTGTAGCGCGACGACAGCCGCCAACATTTCCATGCGGTTGTTGGTAGTTAACGTATAGCCTTTGGAAAGTGTCTTTTCTACGTCTTTGTAACGCAATACTATGCCGTAACCACCTGGTCCTGGGTTACCTAAACAAGAACCGTCAGTGAAAATCTCAACGTGTTTGGTCATATTTTTTGGTACTATTAGCCGAAACATTTAATAAAGCATAGTCTGACATACATAACCTTATGAATACCAGCAGCAATTCTGAATATAACCGCATTGTCGTTCTCGATACCGAAACCACAGGTATGAACCGCGAGGGTGGTCCTCACTACATGGGACACCGCATTATTGAAATCGGTGCCGTGGAGATCATCAACCGTAAGCTGACTGGTCGTCACTTCCACGTTTATTTAAAACCCGATCGTGAAATCCAACCAGAAGCGGTTGAAGTTCACGGTATTACGGATGAATTCTTGGTTGATAAACCGGAATACGCGAGCGTGCACCAAGAGTTTCTTGAGTTTATTAAAGGCGCAGAACTTGTTGCCCACAACGCGCCCTTCGATACCGGCTTTATGGATTACGAGTTTGGCATGCTCGATCCTAACATCGGCAAAACGGACGACTACTGCAAGGTGACCGATACCCTTGCTATGGCGAAGAAAATCTTCCCTGGTAAGCGAAACAACCTTGATATCTTATGTGAACGTTACGGTATTGATAACTCGCACCGTACACTCCACGGAGCTTTGCTCGATGCGGAGATTCTAGCCGACGTTTACCTCTTTATGACGGGTGGTCAAACGAGTCTAGAATTTAACGCGAATAAACAAGAGGGTGGGGTAGAAACCATTCGTCGTATTGAAGGAAGAAAAGCGCTAAAGGTTTTGCGCGCAAGTGCCGATGAACTAGAAGCTCACCAAAAAAGATTAGAGTTGGTGAACAACTGTATTTGGCATCAATAGGAGAAGCTATGTTGAGGGCTTTGTTGGTCGCGTTTTTAGCGATATGGAGTAGTCTCTCGAGTGCTGCGAGTGAATCTACAATGTCTTTGTTAGACAATCGCTTTCGAGTTGATCCAACCATCGAGCAGATCACGTTTTTGGTTTATCGTGAGCAAAGTTCTCAGCCAGTTGTTTTAGTCCGTCCTGACGGTAAAAAATACTATGCTTGGGGCTCTTACGACAATGTACGTTGGTATCAAGAAGCCTCACTCGATATTATTTCCGTTGATAACCCTATGCCAGGTCCATGGCAGGCTGTGGGGAAAGTTACGCCTAAAAATAACATCCGCTTAATTTCTCACCTAAAGCTCAGTACGGATCTGTTCCCAAACCGATTATATAATGGGGAAGCGCTTAAGTTTACAGCTCGCCTGACCTCCGACGGCAAACCTCTTGTACTGCGCGACTTCCTTGATCGCGTGAATCTGCGCGTGACATTTACCAAGTTTGTCGAAAATGAAGATGAGCTGATCAAAGAAGCACGTCCAGTGCCGATGGTTGTGGGTGAGTTTTCTGATGACGGCCGAGGCTTGGATGAAAAAGCAGGGGATGGAGTGTTCACGGTTCAGCTCCCAATAGACGTTGAGCCTGGTAAGTACCGTGCGCGCATCACGTCTGGCAATGGCGTATTCTTACGAGCGCAAGAGCAAGTCATCTTGGTTTATCCGAACCCAATCTCTCGTACTTTTATTCAGGCTCGTAATCCCGATAAGCCACACCAATTAGTGGTGAGTGGCGAGCAAGGTATGATTGCACCAGGCTCTATTGCAGTCACAGTGAAAAAGGACGCTCCCGATGGTTTCATTAGTTACAGCCAAGGACAGGTCTCTAAAGATGGAATGAGAGTTACGTTGAACCTCAATAACGATGCTGAGCTTGGTAAGTACGCATGGCGCGGCGAGATCTTTGCCACTGATTTTGCAACTCAGCGCTCGTTGGTGTTTCCTATCCCAGAGCAAACCTTCAGTGTTGTTGATGAAGTTGATCTAGAAGCTGCTCGAATTGCAAAAGAAGCTGAATTAGCCGAACAGCGCCGTATTGAAATGGAAAAGCAAATTATCGCTGAGCGAGAGGCTGAGCGTAAGCGCAGCATGATTATTATCGCGGTGGGTAATTTGATAATGCTGCTGATTGTGATCATTGCATGGATAGTCTGGCGCAAAATTAAAGCGAAGCGCGATGCCATGCCAGAGATGCAATTAGAAGTACCAAAGAAATAGTAGTAACACATAAAGCGAGAAACGGAGCCAATCGGCTCCGTTTTTTTATCAAGTTACCAAGTTGGAAGAAGAAAAATGGATAAATTATGAATATTTAAGTTTACTGTATTCAAATATATGTTTGGGATTTTATATAAATAATATATCATTTTTACTTTCTAAATTGGTTGCATTTTTAATGTGACTAACTTTCAAAACAATCAATTAAAGATAAAGAAATAATGAATAAAATTTTAGCTTTTTTTTGTGCAGTGATAATTGTAGGTTGTTCTTCTATTGATAATGGTGTTAATAATCCAGATTCGGGAAGTAATAATTTAAAATCACTTGATACCTTCACTTTCGATCCCTTAAGTAAAATCCAAAAAGTAGAAATACCAACTTATTATGATGGCTTGTTTGATACAGCAAGACCCTATTTAGATGAAAAGTACCCTTACACCTATGTCAGTAAACCTCAAGCATACATAATTGATGACGAGATTATTTCTTTTGCTCCTTGGTTTCCTGTCGAAGGAAGGTTTACGGTTTTTCCAACCGCTCACTATATAGTTATAACTCAAGAAACCGAGAGTGGCTTAGTCTCCGCACGATTTAATCATGAACAAGTAATTAAGCTGTTAAGTGAAGAGTATAAAATTACTGAGCATACAAGTCCGTTTTTTCATTATGTTCTAGAGGTTTCTCCAAGTGAACAAGCCAATTTTGTAGAAGATATCCATAAAAAATTGAGTAGACTTCCTTCAGAATAAGGATTGTTGGTTGAATTTTGGTCAATAAAGTCAGGGGTTCTGGCTTTATTGATTGCATGGAGTTCTATTTATATTGATTTGGGCTTTGTAATAGGTAGTACGCCATAATAACAAGAGCCGATCTTTTAGGGTTTCTGGATAAATATTCAGCTGTGCGTGATAAATAAGAATAAGTAAACGCGAGGTCTCTGATGAGATACAAAAAGCGTCAGAAGTATAAATACACTCTCCATTCTGAAGAAAAGATTGAGACTCACATTTCAGTGAGTAACGCGTATGACAGCCCTTTTCTTAGTTTGTCCAAACAAGGCGTGTTAACGATTAAAAAGGGCTATGCATGGGATGGAGCGAGTGGGCCAGCGTTAGACACAAAAAACATTATGAAAGCTTCTTTAGTGCATGATGCTCTTTACCAACTCATGAGGGAAGAGGTGTTGCCTCAAAGTGCTCGAAAGCATGCGGATACGTTGTTGAGAGAAACATGTTTAGAAAAAGGAATGTCTAGCTTCAGAGCAACTTATATCTATTATGGCGTCAGAGTTGTCGGCGGGTTCTTTTCTAGACCCGATACTTTGTGTGCTTAATGGGAACATCTTTCCAACGTATAACTGTTTATTTATACAGTTTAGTTATGTAAGCTCCAAGGTGATACAAAGGAGTAGTACATAATGACAATAAGATATGAAGAGCATGTGCCAAGCCCGAAAGAATACTGTGATATGCGTATAAAAGCCGGGCTATCACCTAAATCGTTGAAAGCTGCTGAAATTGGCCTACCCAATTCGTTATATGGCGTATCTGTTCGGGATGAAGGAAAGCTCATTGCAATGGGTCGGGTTGTTGGTGACGGGGCGTGTAACTTCGAAATTGTCGACGTTGCCGTTGATTCTGATTATCAAGGTAACGGTTTAGGTAGAAAAGTCATGGAATACATCGACGGTTATCTTTCTTCTGTTGCACTTGAAGGCTCTTACGTTTCTATGATTGCTGATGAACCGGTCTTTTACGAAAAGCTTGGTTATAGGCTGGTGGCTCCTAAAAGCCAAGGGATGACAAAAAAGTTTAAGCCAAAGGCGTAACACGTATTCAGCTGTGAAGATAAGCACTAGAAAACAGGAGTTTAATTTCCTGTTTTCTATATTAAATTTGTATTTAAGCCACTTCTGGAATTGGTTTGGGTAGCTGCTCTAAATCAGGCTCTTTTTGAACAGTAGGAATTTGTCCCTCACCCACAGCACTGATGTAACAGCCACTAAGTTTAATGGCAAGGTACATATCAGCTCGCAGTAAGATGCCTCCTTCACTGGTGCTGATACCAGTAAGCTCACACCATTGACGAAGACGTCGTTTCCTTCCTGCGAGGATTAAGCGTACACCTCTCTTTTTCAAAGTATTGTGAATATCTGCCAGTGTTGCCATCACACTGAGATCCAAGTGAGTAAAGCTCGATACGGCGTCGATGACAACGCAACTTGCGTCTTTGTGATGCTCTGCCTGCTCTAACACTCTACGTTTAAAGTAAGGAGCATTGAAGTAAGTTAGCGGTGAGTTAAAGCGGTAAATCACCATTCCAGGAATAGGCGAAGCTTTTCCTGAGTCGTCGATGGTCCGAATGGTACCTTTTTCATCCAAGCCAAGTAGCTGATCACTCGGCCGCATGACAATACGTAAAAATTGAAACAGCCCTAGCAATACCGCCAAAGTGATCCCCGGTATTACACCCACGATCAACACAGAAATAAAAGTAATGATGGCCAGATAAAATGCATCTTTGTCACGAGATTTTAATTTCCAAATTGCTTTAAGATCGAGCAGCGATAGGGACGCAATGATCAATACAACACCAAGTGAAGCGATAGGGATGAACTGCAAAGGCTCGTAAATAAATACCGCAATAATGGCGATGGTGATTGCGGCGACAATCGAAACTAATTGAGATTTACCGCCATTTGCATCATTGACGGCTGTGCGTGAGTCAGCGCCGCTTATCGCGAAACCTTGTGAAAACGCTGAGGCAATGTTGGCAAAACCCAACGCCTGAAACTCTTTATTTGCATCAATATCATAACCGTTTTTAGCCGCGAAACTGCGGGCGGTGAGCATCATGCTAACAAAACTGACAATCGCAAGGTTGAGCGCTGGGACTACTAGTTCACGAACTTCACCTAGCTCAAATTCTGGTGTTTGAAACTGAGGGAAGCCACCTTGAGTGAGTCCGACAACCGATACGCCCATTTCTTGTAAATGGAAAAACCAAACTGACGCAGTAGTTACGAGGATCGCCAGCATGGCAGCAGGCCAAGTTGGTCGGTAGCGTTTGGTGAGCAAATAAACGACAACCGTCACGATACTCAGAGTTACAGTAGGCCAATGAAGATCGGTTAATCGTTGTGGAGCTTCCCATAAACGTTCCAGTAAATAACGTTGCTCGTATTTCAAACCGACTACTTTCGCAAACTGACCAACGATAATTGTGAGAGCAACACCGTTGAGTAGACCCAAAAGAATCGGACGAGAAAGGAAATCTGCAAACACTCCTAGCTTGAAACGACTTGCCAGTACACACCAAATCCCCGTCATCGCTGTCATGGTCATAACCAACTGCCAATGTTTTGTGGGGTCACCTGCGGCAAGTGGTGTCACAACAGCAGCGATCACTGCACAGGTTGCTGCATCGGGTCCGACAATGAGTTGTCGAGATGTGCCCATCATGGCGTAAACCAACATTGGCAGTACACACGAATACAGACCGACAATTGCGGATACACCAGTTAACTGTGCATAAGCTATGGCAACTGGCAGTGCAACCGCGACAACAGAAAAGGCGGCTCTAAAGTCGTTAACAAACCATTCTTTTTGATAATGCTTAAGCTGAACAAGCCCTGGGAACCACTGTGCGAGTAATATTTTAGCCAACGGATTTACCATATATGTGAGTGAGTTACTTAAAGTATACACCGCTTAGTTGGAATGTCTGTGAGTTAGTTATCACTGGAAATCGGGGGAAAGATTGGAGTGCGTGGCTTTTATTGCGATTGCGCAGGGGCTTCGTGGTGTGAGGTGTTATGAATGCGATTCTGGAAGCAATAAAAACGGGAGCTGATACTCCCGTTTGTGGTCTCAGATACTAGAGTTACGCGACACTATCCATCTGAGGGTATAGCGGCTTTGCGGCAAGCAGTTCCGGCTCAAAATCGTCAACGTTGATTGTATCTAGACGATGCTGTTCCGCTTCTCTGAGTAGATCGGCTTCTTCTTGCGTGATAAAGCCTTGCTCTAGCCCTTCCTGAGCAATCATATCCAAACGTAAGAATGGGCGACGCTTACCCTGCGCTTTACATACTTTGTCAAACACAGGCTCAGCTTGAAGAATGACTGATAGTGCAAGTTCAATCTTACCTGCTGCGTTGTGCTCGGTTGGTTCAAGGTATTGACCGCGACCAATGCGTGAGCGCGTTGCACTTGGCGTTTGTAGAATGCGCGCCACTTTACTGTCTAGTTTATCGCTTGGCGCTTTGCGTACACGACCGAATGGCATGATTAACACGCGCAGTGCACGACCAATCACTTTGTTCGGGAAGTTTGCTAAGAATTCGTCTACCGCCACTTCCGCTTGTTTCAAACTGTCTTGTAGACCCCAGTGTACTAATGGTAAATCTTCGACTGGGCGGCCATCTTGCTCAAAACGTTTCAACGTCGCAGAGCTCAAATATAGCTGGCTTAGAATGTCACCAAGACGCGCTGATAGACGCTCTTTACGCTTCAAAGAGCCACCTAGCACTGCCATCGAGATATCCGATAGTAAGGCAAGGTTTGCACTGTAGCGGTTCAATTGTTGGTAGTAACGCTTGGTTGCATCTTTGGTTGGCGATGAAGAGCCCAGACCGTCGCTCAAACCAAACCAGATACTGCGCACTAGGTTACTCATTGTAAAGCTCACGTGACCAGCAAGCGCTTTATCAAATTTCTCGACAGCATTACTTGCTTCAGAATACGCCGCGTTCATTTCTTCAAGAACGTACGGATGGCAACGGATTGCGCCTTGGCCAAAGATGATCATTGAGCGTGTTAGAATGTTAGCACCCTCAACCGTTACTGCGATTGGCGCACCTTGGTAACCACGAGCTAGGAAGTTAGAAGGTCCCATACAGATACCTTTACCGCCTACGATGTCCATTGCATCGATGATGCTTTGCTGGCCGCGGTGCGTACAGTGATACTTCACGATAGCTGAGATAACTGAAGGTTTTTCACCTAAGTCGATACCCGCAACGGTTAAGTTGCTTGCTGCATCCATCACGTAAGCATTACCACCCAAGCGTGCTAATGGTTCTTCAACTCCTTCCATATGGCCGATTGGCTGTTTGAACTGACGGCGAATACGTGAGTAAGCACCGGTTGCCATTGCCGCAGTTTTGATGCCACCTGTTGAATTTGAAGGTAGCGTGATACCACGTCCAACCGACAGACACTCAACCAGCATACGCCAACCTTGGCCCGCCATTTTTTCACCACCGATAATGAAATCGATAGGAACAAAGATGTCTTTACCGCGCGTTGGACCATTTTGGAATGGTACATTGAGCGGGAAGTGTCGGTTACCAATCTCAACACCTTTGACATCAGTTGGGATAAGCGCACAAGTGATGCCAAGATCTTCTTTGTCGCCTAGCAAACCTTCAGGATCGCGAAGTTTAAATGCTAAGCCTAGTACCGTTGCGACTGGCGCTAGGGTGATGTAGCGCTTGTTCCAAGTCAGGCGCATACCCAGTACTTCTTTTCCTTCCCATTCGCCTTTACAGACCACACCGTAATCTGGAATAGATCCAGCGTCAGAACCCGCTTCTGGACTTGTTAGGGCGAAACAAGGGATTTCCTTACCTTCAGCTAGACGCGGTAAGTAATGATTTTTTTGATCTTCAGTACCGTAGTGTTGCAGTAGCTCACCTGGGCCCAAAGAGTTAGGAACACCAACGGTAGACGATAGAACGCCAGAAACACCCGTTAGTTTTTGTAGTACTAGTGATTGCGCGTATGCTGAGAACTCAAGACCACCGTACTTTTTCTTAATGATCATGGCGAAGAACTTATGATCTTTCAGGTATTGCCAAACTTCTGGCGGTAAGTCCGCGAGTTCATGGGTCACTTGGAAATCACTCACCATGGCGCACACTTCATTCACAGGGCCGTCTAAAAAGGCTTGTTCTTCCGCACTTAACTTAGGTGCTTGAATTGCGTGTAGCTTTTGCCACTCTGGTTTGCCTTTAAATAGTTCGGCTTCCCACCAGACGGTACCTGCGTCTAACGCTTCTTTTTCGGTTTGAGACATAGCTGGCAGCACTTTCTTGAAAAGCACTAACGCTTTGCGGCTAATTAAAGACTGACGTACGCCAGGAACCGCGAGCACAGCTGCGGCGAGAACGTAAATAGCCCAACCAATAACGCCGACAGTACCAGCTGCTGTAAGAGCCAGCATGGCTGCGGTGAGTAAGCTAATAGATTTCACGAGAGACATGCGGTGGTAGAGCGTAATGCCTAGCACGATCGCCATCGTGATGATTGAGAGCAAGATGTCCATATATATTTTCCTTTTCAGACTTTATAAGTTTTGTACGTCTGTATGTTAGGTAAGAGGTCTAACCAGTTGGTTTAAGTGTAATCAAAATATTAAGGAAATGTAAAACACAAGATTGGATAAAAAGTGATCTAAGTAGAGTTAAAATTCTAAAGTTGAGATTTGAGTGATGGTTTCATGAGCAAGTTGACAAGTTTATTACCATCACTAATCTAAATCTGTTGGTTCACTATCGACACTAATTCTCGTTTGTGGGTAAACTCAGAGTAATCAAACCCGAGTTCAGGTTTATGAAATGTCCGATACCAAATTGGTATCAGAACAATTTGCTCAGTGAGTCAAGAGCTGACTGAAGCCGAAATAATAAAGAGAACGTCTTATGTACCATGATCTGATTAGAAGTGAATTAAACGAAGCTGCTGAAGTGCTCAACAAATTTTTAAGCGATGACCATAACATTGCGCAAATCGAAGCAGCGGCGAAAATGATTGCTGACTCATTCAAACAAGATGGTAAAGTATTGTCATGTGGTAACGGTGGTTCTCACTGTGATTCAATGCACTTTGCCGAAGAGCTAACAGGCCGTTACCGAGAAAATCGTCCTGGCTATGCTGGTATTGCTATTTCAGATCCAAGCCACCTTTCTTGTGTGAGTAATGACTTTGGTTATGACTTCGTGTTTTCACGTTATGTAGAAGCGGTTGGTCGAAAAGGTGACGTACTGTTTGGTCTGTCGACTTCAGGTAACTCAGGTAACATCCTGAAAGCGATTGAAGCAGCACAAGCGAAAGGCATGAAGACGATTGCGCTAACAGGTAAAGATGGCGGCAAAATGGCAGGCCTTGCAGATATTGAAATCCGCGTGCCACACTTTGGTTATGCAGACCGCATTCAGGAAATTCATATTAAGATTATTCATATCATCATTCAGTTGATCGAAAAAGAGATGGAATAATCGTTTACGGCCACCGTTTCGAGCTGTGTTGTTAGGGAGTTTTTTAAACCATGTGTGAATTGCTCGGTATGAGCGCTAATGTTCCAACGGATATTTGTTTCAGTTTTACTGGGCTCATGCAGCGTGGAGGTCGAACCGGCCCACACCGTGACGGATGGGGGATCACCTTCTACGAAGGGAAGGGCTTTCGAACCTTCAAAGATCCCAAGCCAAGTTGTGAGTCTAAAATAGCAGAGTTGGTACAAAATTATCCCATCAAAAGTCGTGCGGTCGTTAGTCATATCCGACAGGCGAATCGTGGTGGTGTTAATTTAGAAAATACTCATCCCTTTACACGTGAGCTGTGGGGTAGGTATTGGACGTTTGCGCATAACGGTCAGCTCTCTGGCTATCAAGACTTACATACAGGCCGACATCGACCTGTCGGTGAAACAGATAGTGAACTGGCATTTTGCTGGTTGTTGAAGCAAATGGAAGATCGATATCCTGAGCCGCCAAAGGATATGGAGTCGGTATTCTTATATGTTGCTAAATGTTGTGATGAGCTAAGAGAGAAGGGTGTATTTAACATGCTTCTGAGTGATGGTGAGTATGTAATGACGTATTGCACCAATCATTTGTATTGGATCACAAGACGCGCACCGTTTGGAAAAGCTGCTTTGCTTGATGAAGATGTGGAAATTAACTTCCAAGAAGAAACCACGCCACATGACATCGTTTCTGTGATCGCAACTCAACCTTTGACGGGCAACGAAGCTTGGCAGCGTATGAAACCTGGCGAATACGGCTTGTTTCACCTAGGTGAACTAGTCAAAAATAATGCCTCTGAACTGGTAAATGTGCCGTTTTCGGCGGCTAAGCCGGGCAATCAAGCGCCAACCGAACCGTTAGAGTGATGGTCTCTTACTCTGAATATAAAAATAAAGCTCGCTTAATCGCGAGCTTTATTTTTATGCGTTTTAAGCCGAGGGCGGATACGGATGAGCATTCTTACTTTCTAGAGTGCTGGTAGTAGAGTCCTAGTCTCGCTAAGGCTTGCTGTAAAGACGTAACTGATAGAAATTTCTCATAAAACACCTCGTCAGTCTGAACGGTGAAGAACGAACCAGATTCAGAATCTACTTTCCGAGTGTTATGTTACTCAAGTGGTTATGGGATTTTTTAGAATGTTGGGTTTTAGGTTTCTAGTCTCACCATGGTTTTCTTGAATCAAGTTTATAAGTATTAAAACAACCAAGAGCAGCCCTCAGGCTGCTCTTTTGTGCTTGGAGTTTATTATTCAGGGCTACTCATCTGAGGCGTACCCATGTACGCCAAGCTCTGCGCCATCTAAATAGGCTTTACCATCCTTCATGATCAACCGCTCGTCTACCAGCCACTTAGCCACCATAGGGTAGATTCGGTGCTCCTGCGCCTGAACACGTGCTGCAAGTACACTAGCATCATCGTCTTCGAACACAGGAACTTTTGCTTGCAGTATGACAGGGCCACCATCAAGCTCTTCCGTTACAAAGTGCACACTCGTACCATGTTCTTTATCGCCAGCATCAATTGCTCTCTGGTGTGTGTGTAGCCCAGGATATTTTGGTAGAAGAGAAGGGTGGATATTGATCATCTTACCCATGTAATGAGAAACAAATGCGCTGCTCAGAATGCGCATGTAACCAGCAAGAATAATCACGTCTGGTTGGTATTCATCTATTTGACTCATTAGCTCTGCATCAAAGCTTTCACGCGAGCTGAATGCTTTAGGGTCGACAAAGTGACCGTCTACATCAAACTTTTTTGCACGTTCTAAACCAAAAGCATCTGCTTTGTTAGAGAACACGGCTGCCACTCGTGCGTTTGGCATGCTGTCTTCGCAAGCTTCCAAGATAGCTTGCAGGTTACTTCCGTTACCCGAGATGAGGACCACAAAGTTTTTTAGGGTATGGTTTTTCATGATGTCGAGAGCGCCTTGGTATTGTAGGTTGGAGTTATGTAGCTTCTAAACTACCTACTAATAGAATGGTTTTTAGTGTTCTAGATAGCAAAATGAGGACCTAGTCATCTAGTGTCCTCATTCTTCTTATCTTTTGAGCTCGATTTGCAAATTATTGGATTTCAACTTGCTCTTCGTTCGCGTCTGCTTGTGCGATTTGACCAATCACCCACGCGTTTTCGCCTTCTTCTTTAAGAAGAGCAACTGCTGCGTCTGCCTGGTCTTTCGGTAGTGCGACGATTAGACCTACACCACAGTTGAATGTGCGGTACATTTCGTGTGTGTCGACGTTGCCTTTCTCTTGTAGCCACTTGAAGATAACTGGCCATTCCCAACTGTTACCATCGATAACTGCTTTCGTGCCTTCAGGCAGTACGCGTGGGATGTTTTCCCAGAAACCACCACCAGTGATATGAGAAATCGCATGGATGTCGTGTTTCTCAATCATCTTAAGTGCTGACTTGATGTAAATTTTTGTTGGTTCTAGTAGGTGCTCACCAATAGTGCGGCCTGCTAGCTCTTCGCTCTTATCTGCACCAGATACTTCTAGGATCTTACGGATAAGGGAGTAACCGTTTGAGTGTGGGCCGCTTGAGCCAACAGCGATAAGTGCATCACCAGCAGCGACTTTCGTGCCGTCAATCACGTCTTCTTTTTCTACTACGCCAACACAGAAACCAGCTACGTCGTAGTCTTCGCCTTCATACATGCCCGGCATCTCCGCAGTTTCGCCACCAATTAGGGCACAACCTGCTTGAACACACCCTTCTGCGATACCTGAAACAACATCCGCTGCGGTATCAACGTCTAGTTTGCCTGTTGCGTAGTAATCTAGGAAAAACAGTGGCTCTGCGCCTTGCACGATAAGATCATTTACACACATTGCCACTAGGTCGATGCCAATCGTGTCGTGCTTGTTCATATCCAGTGCTAGGCGAAGTTTTGTGCCAACGCCATCAGTACCAGAAACCAGTACAGGTTGTTTGTATTTAGTTGGCAATTCGCATAGCGCGCCAAAACCACCGATACCACCCATAACTTCAGGGCGACGAGTGCGTTTTACCGCACCCTTAATACGATCCACAAGCGCGTTGCCTGCATCAATATCTACACCAGCGTCTTTATAGCTAAGAGAAGAGTTGTTACCACTCACAGGGAAGTCCTCGGTATTAAGTTGGATATGAAAACGGCGCTATTCTAACAGTGCTTAAACATAGATAGCAAACGTTTGCGTCTGTTTTTTTCTTTAGTGATTTATCCTGATATCCCTGTGAAAATCATGTATAATCTGAAGGTTTGTTTAAATATTGCCAACTATAGCCGGAGATGGACATGAAAGTTGTTGAAGTAAAGCACCCTCTAGTAAAACATAAAATTGGTCTAATGAGAGAAGGTGACATCAGCACAAAACGTTTTCGTGAGTTAGCGACTGAGGTCGGTAGCCTACTTACTTACGAAGCAACGTCAGACTTTGAAACAGAAAAAGTGACCATTGATGGTTGGAACGGTCCGGTAGAAGTAGACCAGATTAAAGGTAAAAAAGTAACCGTAGTGCCAATCCTACGTGCAGGTCTAGGCATGATGGATGGAGTTCTTGAGCACATGCCAAGCGCACGTATCAGTGTTGTGGGTATTTACCGTGATGAAGAAACGCTTGAGCCAGTTCCTTACTTCAACAAGCTTGCTTCAAACATCGAGGAGCGTATTGCGCTTGTTGTTGACCCAATGCTTGCAACAGGTGGTTCTATGATTGCTACGATCGATCTCCTAAAAGAGAAAGGTTGTAACCAAATCAAAGTGCTAGTACTTGTTGCTGCACCAGAAGGTATTGAAGCGCTAGAAAAAGCACACCCAGATGTTGAGCTATACACTGCGGCAATCGATGAGAAGCTTAATGACAAAGGCTACATCGTTCCGGGTCTAGGCGATGCAGGTGATAAGATCTTCGGTACTAAGTAATTCTTTGATGTATTACTATGACTGAACAGAAAAAGGCTTGGTGAAAACCAAGCCTTTTTTGTATCTACAAGAGGAGAAGAGTAAGACACGCCAACTAATAAAGCGGCGCAAACGAACTATTTCGCGCTTTCTTCTTCCATTTGTGCGTTATCCACAACGTGGTTTTCACCTAAATCGTTTGGTAGCACAAGGTTAAGAATAATTGCCACGATACCGCATAGGCTCACACCTTGTAGACTGAACTCACCAATACCGAAAGCCATACCACCAATGCCAAACACAAGTGTTACGGCAACAATCACTAGGTTACGAGACTTATGTAAATCAACGTTATTCTTGATCAGTGTGTTGAGGCCTACCGTTGCGATGGAGCCGAACAGCAGAATCATGATGCCGCCCATAACAGGAACTGGAATCGTTTGAAGAACCGCACCTAGCTTACCTACCAATGCAAGTACGATTGCGGTGATTGCTGCCCAAGTCATGATCACAGGGTTAAATGCTTTGGTTAGCATTACCGCTCCTGTTACTTCACTGTAAGTGGTGTTTGGTGGAGCACACACCATCGAAGCTGCGATAGTTGCCACCCCGTCACCTGCGATTGTGCGGTGAAGGCCTGGTTTTTTCAGGTAGTTTTTACCTGTAACGTTTGAGATAGCAAGCATGTCACCTACGTGCTCAACCGCAGGTGCGATAGCGACAGGAATCATGAACAAAATTGCGTTGATATTGAACTCTGGCGCGGTGAAGTTTGGCATGGCTAGCCAAGCCGCTTGCTCTACGGGAGTGAAATCAACCACCCCGTAGAATAGAGAAACAGAGTAACCAGCAAGAATACCACCAACAATAGGAACGAGCTTCAAAAAGCCTTTTGCAAAAACGCTGAGTACAATGGTTGTGAGCAGTGAGACCGCCGAGATAATGATCGCAGCATCACCATTAACTAGCTGTGCAGCTCCATCACCAGTTTTACCTACCGCCATGTTCACTGCTGTTGGGGCAAGGCCAAGGCCGATAACCATGATCACAGGGCCAACGACAACGGGCGGGAGAATTTTATGGATAAATCCAACACCGCGCACTTTGATCATAGCCCCTAGAGCCACATAAACTAAGCCCGCTGCCATCAAGCCGCCCATCGTTGCACCGATACCCCAAGTTTGGATACCGAACATAATAGGAGCAATAAACGCAAAAGAAGAGGCAAGGAAGATGGGAACAGAACGTTTAGTCATTAACTGGAAGAGGAGAGTACCGACACCGGCACCAAAGAGGGCTACGTTTGGATCAAGGCCAGTTAGGAGCGGCACAAGCACCAAAGCACCAAAAGCGACAAAGAGCATTTGAGTGCCTTGTAACGCGTTTTTCATAATAATTCCCTATTTTCAAGATACGCAGACAAATCCGGCGAATACTATCATCCTGCAATCGTTTGCAATGTTGCATAGATCAAACTTTCGATTGAATTTTTCCCATAAATAGCACTTTTGAGAGTTGCTTGCTTGCAAATTGTCCTCTTTTACGTGTCTTGCGTGAAGATGAAAAATGGACAGCCTAACTTGTTGAGATAGCTTAATAAGCAATGAGTTTATTATAAAAAATAGCACTGAAGCGCTGGTTGAGGCCCGAGTTAACAAAGCTGGTCATAATACAGACAATTTACTCAGTACTTACCTTGCTCAAGATTTGATAGTTGCTTATTATTCGGGTTCTTGTTCAGAGGATTATAAAAACTATGCGCTATTTAGCTCTCTTACTGATAGGTTGGTTGTCCCTACCAGTATATGCATTAACTCAGGTGGATATCTATCGTGCCGAAGTGGTTATCGACAGTGAGCAGAACGACGGTGAGTCTTTGGCTCGTCAACAAGGTATGCAGGATGTGATTATTCGAGCGACCGGTTCTCAATCCTCTTTAAGCAATCCAGTGATTAAAAAGGCACTTAGCTCAAGTGCGCGTTACATTTCTCAACTGAGCTATGGACAGGTTGATGGAAAAGCGAGCTTAAAAATGTTGTTTAACAACGACCAAATCAGCTCTCTTTTAACACAAGCACAATTGCCATCTTGGTCGCCAAATCGTGCCAATATTTTAGTTTGGATGGTTGAAGAACAGGGTTACGATCGTAACATTGCGTGGGAACATTCTGAATCTTCAAATGTTGCAGCACTTCGTAGCGCAGCGAAACTAAGAGGCCTACCAATCACTATCCCGGTTGGGGATTTTGATGATGTAACCGGTGTTAATGTCTCTGATCTTTGGGGCGGCTTTATTGAGCCAATTGGTCAAGCCAGCCAGCGCTACCCAGCTGACGCCGTTTTGGTTGTACGAGCTCAAGGTGAACAAATTCGTTGGACACTCTACGACCAGTCGCCAACGAGAATTGTAGAAGCGCAACGTTCTCCGCGCAGCGGGTCTGCATCAGGTGCTAATGCTATTGCAGAAATGGTGGATGGCATCGCAGACTACTATGCAAGTAAGAGTGCAGTTGTGGTTTCAGGAAAGTCTTCAAAAGCGCTAGCAGTGAAAGTCCTTAATGTAACCTCTGCCACGGACTTCTTCCGTTTAGAGAATGCGTTAAAACAACTTAATTCGGTTGCGGGTACAGAGATTAAGCGTGTTCAAGGGGACGAGTTAACGCTCAACATCCACCTTTTGGCATCACAACAAGCTTTTGAGAAAGAAGCTTCTTCTATTTCTCAATTAATGGTTTTTGAAGATCCTTTAGGTGAAGTTGATGCCCCAGCTTCAACTCAAGAAGAAGAGCCATTGGTTCAGAGTAATGAAGCAAAAGACGCCGCGACGCCAAAAGAAGCGCAGCCTGAAGTACCAGTAAATGTTGTGGCAGAAGCAAGTGACGAAACACAGCCAACTCAGCCGATGATTGTGGAGCCTGTCCGAGAACAGTATGACTTGATCTACGAGTGGCGCTCGGCATCGTAATCGCCTTCGTAGCGTTCCAGGCGTGAAACGCAAGGATCAAAGACCAATGTGGTAAGCATAAAAAAGAGTCGCAATAGCGACTCTTTTTGTTTTCTAAATTCGTATTCGAACCAATGATCAGTGATTGACTGCAATTGGCGTTATTTATTGAATTTCGCTTTTTCTTCTTTTTCTACTTGAGAGAGGCGTTTCAACTTAAGACCTAGCTCTTTGCCTCTCGCTCTAGCAAACAAAATATTGCCAGCGAAACCGAGTGAAGTCAGTATCAGTTCCACTGCCGCAAGCCAGCGTTCACCCCCATCCACATAAAGGATGGTCAGCGCATGCAAGAAATACAGCATAAGAACAAAGTTAGCCCAAGCATGAGTGTAAGGCTTACCAGCTAAAATACCAGGTAACGGAAGTAGTAGCGGAATACACCAAGCAATAGCAAGTGTTGTGCTGCTGAGGTGAGGGTGAGGGGATAACGCAAGCTGCCAAATAGCGACCCAGGCTAATAAGGCTAAGTTGCCAAATAAAGCCAGGTAACGATAGGTTTTAGCCTGTGTACCGAGTGGTGTTTGGTCTAAAGAGTCAGACATCGATTAACTATCCTTGATTTTACTAACAGACTTTTAGTTTTAACGCTGCAGTTGCCAGCCTTTTGCCTAATTGTTGTGCCAGGCGAATCTCTTCACTGCTTAGGGTTGCCTCATGGCCTACACTGCTGGCGCCATACGGAGTGCCTCCGGACTGCGTAGTGTGTAACTCTGGCTCGGAATAAGGAATGCCCAAAACCATCATCCCGTGATGCAATAAAGGGGTCATCATGCTTTGTAACGTTGTTTCTTGACCACCATGCATCGAGGACGAAGAGGTAAAGACACAAGCAGGCTTATCGATTAAGTCACCACTGACCCATAAAGATGTAGTCTGATCCCAGAAGTGCTTTAAAGGCGCAGCCATGTTGCCAAACCAGACGGGACTGCCAAACGCTAGACCGTCGCACGTTTTCAGTTCCTCTAGAGTAACAATTGGATCAGAAGGGGAGTGTGAGTGAGGTGACAATTCTTCAACTGTACGCAAAATTGCTTGGCATTGAGGAGTCGATTCGACTCCTCTTGCTATTTGTCTTGCCAGTTGTTTTGTCGAGCCATGACGGCTGAAATACAAAATAAGGATCTGGCAATCCATTTATAAAATATCCAACACTTGCTCTGGTGGGCGACCAATTTTTGCTTTGCCGTTGGCAACGACTACCGGACGCTCAAACAACTTTGGATTTTTCGCCATTGCTTCGAATAATTGCTCATCGCTGACGGAGTCTTCGCCTAAGCCAAGCTCTTTATATTCAGTTTCTTTAGTGCGCATCATTTCACGTACAGATGAAAAGCCAAGCTGGGCGTACAGCGCTTTTAGTTCATCCACGTTAAGTGGTGTGTCTAGGTATTTGACGACTTCCGGTGTAACACCATTTTGCTCAAGCAGTTCAAGTGTTTGACGGCTCTTTGAGCAACGAGGGTTGTGATAAATCACGACTGACATGGTTTTCTCCATTTCGTTATTGTAATGCCATGAATCGATCTCTTTGGATCATGAGTTGGTCGATACGGGCATCGTATCGCGCTTG
>NZ_JAWOVM010000058.1:0-27414 GCF_033339895.1 Vibrio sp. 1751 | reverse complement strand
ATCTTTATTGAAGAGCTTCACGCTGCAGACCTATATGACAAAGTATCTCAAGCGTTCACGGTATTCCTACCAGTTCGCTCTGTAGGTGTAATGGGCGATGGCCGTAAATACGACTGGGTTGTATCACTGCGTGCAGTAGAAACCATCGACTTTATGACGGCACACTGGGCGCACCTACCATACGACTTCCTTGGTAAGGTATCTAACCGTATTATCAACGAAGTTGATGGCATTTCTCGTGTTGTTTACGACATTTCTGGTAAGCCACCAGCGACTATCGAGTGGGAATAATTTTCCTCTAGACAGTTGAGTTTATAAGAACCAGCCTTCGGGCTGGTTTTTTTGTACTTCAAGTTTGTGAAGAGGTGGCTCAACTTTTTTGTGAGAGATATATACATGCGATTAAATTAAATATATATTCATTTTAATTGTTTAATTATCATAAATGGTATTGCTATGGAACAGGCTGACGTTACCTCTCTCATTCCCATCCTTATTACTCTTTTCCTCGCGCTGACCACAAGAAATGTCGTTGTTGGTTTATTCGCGGGTGTGGTGAGTGGTGTCGCTATGCTCGAAGGGACATTTGTCGAAAAAGGGCCACTAGACTCGTTTAGTGCATTGATGAAAAGCTATCTACTGCCGCAATTAACTGACAGCTACAATGCGGGCGTCATTTTGCTCTTGGTCTTTATTGGTGGCTTTGTTGCCTTGATGGAGAAATCTGGCGGTGGTGTGGCGTTTGCTAAAAAGGTCACTCAATGGGTGGCGAGTAAGTGCCAAGCTCAACTGTCCGCATGGTTCGGTGGTGTTGTTATTTTCTTCTCAGACCTTGGTACACCACTGATTGTTGGCCCTGTTTTTCGCCCTTTATTTGATAAGTTAAAAGTATCACGCCAAAAATTAGCTTTTATTATCGATTCGACTTCCTCTCCGGTGGCAATCTTGATCCCTTTTATCGGATGGGGTGTTTACATCATGGGGTTGATTCAAAAAGAGTTTACTGCCCTGAATGTCAGTATGAGTGATTGGGATGCTTTCATTGGCGCGATCCCGTATCAGTTTTACGCCTTTCTTGCGATCGCGATTGTGCCGATTGTCTCTTTCTTCAAATTAGATTTCGGACCGATGGCGAAGGCTGAGCAGTTAGCAGAACAGGGCTCCGACTTTGGGAAAGTACAGGAGTCCATGAATGTGTTTACGCATAAAAATGCAAAATCCAGTTTTGTATGGGCGCCTTTGCTCGTTATGCTGGTGGTTCTATGTACCATCCTCGTGCCACACGGTTTTCCATTTCAAAAAGTGGCAGGATCAACGTTTAGGGCTGCACTTTCTTCTGCATATTTCTTCGCGGCCTTCACTTTAATTGCGCTGATGGCGTTTTATGGCGTAAGAAAGCTTTCGGATGGTATTCAGGTTTATCTGAAAGGGATGTCAAACATGATGTCAGTGGCGGTGATTCTGGTATTGGCTTGGGCGCTTAGCTCGGTTGGGAAAGAATTAGGTGCAGCTGCATACATTGCTGAACAAGCTCAAGCCGGTTTCCCGTACTGGCTATTGCCAGCAGTCGCCTTTTTGCTTGCTGGTGTTATCTCATTCGCTACGGGATCATCTTGGGGGACGTTCGCCATCATGATGTCATTAGTGATCCCAACTGCCGTTGCGATTGATGCACCACTGTTGGTTTGTATTGGTGCGGTATTATCTGGTGGCTTGTTTGGCGATCACTGTTCTCCCATCTCTGAAACTACGATTTTGTCGTCGACAGGAGCGGGGTGTGAACAGTATGAGCACTTCCGTACACAATTGCCCTACGCATTACTCAATGGAATGATCGCATTAGGGTGTTTTCTTTTAGCTGGAATCAACGCCTCACCAGTGATTGTGCTTGCCGCAATTATTTCTCAGTGTGTGGTTTATTTTGTGCTGTCTAAACAAAAGTCAACCGCGAAGCTAGAGGTGGTTTCGGCAGAACAATAAAGAGAGAAACATCACAAAGCGGAGGCTCACAGGGTCTCCGCTTTTCTTTTGAGTCAAGGTAACATTTTTCTTGTGACAAAATGTGTGTGAGGACCTATTTATTCATTTTGTCTCGCAGAATCAACGTACTTGGCTCGGTGTTTCGTACATATGATCCACTATATGTCTAGTTATTCCTCGTATATTGTATTGTTGAAATCCGGAGACTAGACATGTTTGCACTCAAACATCTTCCTCTTGCATTGAGTTGTGTCTTAGCAGCACAAGTGAATGCGAGTATGAATATTCAGCCCGATCCGCAAAATCCGAATGGTTATGTTATTGCTCGTGGTGACGTTCAAGCCGTAGAGCAAAGCAAAACTTCTGATCCTATGTATGCCATTTGGTCACAAGCATTAGAGACACGCCCGAACTCAGTGGTTGAAGCGATTGTTCCAGGGGCGACAACCAACCCAGAAAACGTGAAGCGTGTAGAGCGTGTATTCCCCGAAAGTGAGTGGGACTTCCTGACTCAAATGGCGGCACCTGAATACACTTACACGCGTTTCCTACGTGCAATTGGTAAGTTCCCTGCATTCTGTGGTGAGTACACAGACGGTCGTGATTCGGATGCAATTTGTAAAAAATCGATCGTGACAGCGTTTGCTCACTTTGCACAAGAAACCGGTGGCCATATTTCGATAGATAACGTATCGGATAATCCGCTAGGGTTGGAAGAGTGGCAGCAAGCTTTGGTTCATGTGCGAGAAATGGGATGGTCTGAAGGGCAAGAAGGTTACACAACAGGTTGTGGTCAAAATGACTGGCAAAACAAACGCTGGCCATGTGAACCTGGACAAGGTTACTTTGGACGTGGTGCAAAACAGCTTTCTTACCATTTTAACTATGGCGCGTTCTCTGAAGTGATGTTTGATGGTGATGCATCTGTATTGCTAAAAAATCCAGGCTTGGTTGCGGATTCGTGGCTGAACTTAGCATCGGCTATCTGGTTCTTCCTAACCCCACAAGCACCGAAACCTGCAATGCTACATGTGATTGACCGTACTTGGGTGCCTTCACAGCGTGAGCTTGATGCTGGCATTGGTTACGGCTTTGGTACCACCATCAACGTGATCAATGGTGGTATTGAGTGTGGTGAGCAAAACAAGGATAAAGGTCAACCTGTTAACCGTATTCGTTATTGGGAAGGTCTTGCCGCCCATTATCAAATTCCAATTGAAGCCGATGAGACCAATACCTGTTGGCAGCAGACGCCTTACGGCAGCTTAAATCTGAATGGTGCGACAGACGTGTTGTACACCAACTGGGATGGAAACTGGAAATACTACTCAGATCGTCCGGGAGGCCACTCTTTTGAATGTGAACTTGTTGGTTTCCAAACGGCTTACTCTGCGCTAGTTGCAGGTGATTATGAGAAATGTGTAACTAACTTCTACCAATCTCATGCGGGTTGGCCAGAAGTTCGTGTAGTTGACAAGTTAGATCCAGTGGATCCGGTCGATCCGCCTGTAGGTGGTGTGGCAGCTTGGGATTCTGGCAAAGTATATAACACGGGGGAACAAGTCTCTTACCAAGGTGCTGTTTACGAAGCGAAATGGTGGTCACAAGGTAATGAGCCAACGAAAGGAGACCCGTGGAAGCTGGTTTCAGGCACTCCTACGGAGCCGCCTACAACGGAACCTGAACCACCGGTGACTGAGCCAGAGCCGCCCGTCACAGAACCTGAGCCGCCAGTAACCGAGCCAGAACCACCAGTGACAGGCAATTTTATTCAGTGGGAGCCGGGTGTAACGCAAGTCGCTAACGGCGATAAAGTGACGTACCAAAACAAATGTTTTGTTGCGAAAAATGGCCCAGGAGTGTGGGAAAGCCCAACGCAAAGCAACTGGTTCTGGGACGAGATTTCTTGTCAGTGATCGAGTAAAAAACAACCTAACTATCTATAAAGACTCTGCTTTTTTGCAGGGTCTTTTTTTATATATGTAGTGGTTTATTTGTGGAATCTAAGTTTTCAATAACAGCTTTTCTCTTTTGTTCTGCAGCCCATTAAAATTCGCGCGCATTTTTTATCAACATTTTTGAAAAAAGGTATTTGTACATGTCGACAAAACTGGCTAACCCAGCACCGCTAGGTCTAATGGGTTTCGGTATGACCACTATTCTGCTCAATATTCATAATGCAGGATTTTTCCCAATTGACTCTATGATCCTAGCGATGGGCATCTTTTACGGTGGCCTTAGCCAAGTAATCGTTGGCATCATGTGCTTTAAACGCGGTGATACATTCGGCACAACTGCGTTTACTTCTTACGGTCTATTTTGGCTAACATTGGTTGGTCTAATCGTAATGCCTCACATGGGTCTTCCTGCAAGCCCTGCAAGCTTTATGGGTTGGTACCTAGCGCTTTGGGGCATCTTCACTGGTTTCATGTTCATTGGTTCTCTATGTTACCCAACAGCGAAGCAAGTGGTATTTGGTTCTCTAACTATCCTGTTCTTCTTGCTTGCTGCTCGTGATTTCACTGGTAGCGAAGTGATCGGTGCTATCGCTGGCTTCGAGGGTATCTTCTGTGGCGCAAGTGCAATTTACTTCGCAATGGCGCAAGTACTGAACAACGAATTTGGTCGTGAAGTATTACCTGTCGGTAAAGCAAAAATCGCTCGTAAAGTTGAAGCGGTTATCGCCTAAGCTGTTACTCATAATGAAGAAAGGGGGATTAACCATTGGTTAATCCCCCTTTTTTATGTCCTCAATCGGACCACTGCTTTTTCTTATTTATGTGATAACGCTATGTTGATGGTTGCTCAACAGTTTCTGCGCTATTGCTGTCTGCCGTTGGTGCTTTACCCGTTTTACGTCGGTACTTATCTTCCCAGTAATCTGCGCCTTTAATGCCCAGTGCAACAGGGTTAAATGTAAAATCGGTCACACCACGTTTTTGTTGCTCTTCGTAGTCGTTCAATGCTTTGAGTGCAGGCTTCGACATAAAGAAGATGATCAAAATACCGATGATGTTTAGCCACGCCATCAGTCCTACGCCTACATCACCCATCGCCCATGCTAAGTTGGCGGTTTTCACGGTTCCGTAGAACACGGATGAAATAATGATGACTTTCAGAATAAACATCAGTCCATTTACTTTGAACGTACGACGAATGTAAGCAATGTTCGTTTCTGCAATGTAGTAGTAAGCCAGAATGGTCGTAAACGCGAAGAAGAATAGAGCGATTGCGATGAATGGCTTACCCACGCCAGGTAGTGCGCTTTCGATCGCCATCTGTGTAAACACAGGGCCATTTGCACCAATATCCGCTGGTAGGTTTTGAACCAGGAATGTACCTTCAATCGCACCATTTACGTTGTACGCGCCAGTGATCAGAATCATGAACGCGGTTGCTGAACACACAAGTAATGTATCGATGTAAATAGAGAAAGATTGAACAAGACCTTGCTGAGCTGGGTGATCAACACTCGCTGCTGCTGCTGCGTGAGGACCAGTACCTTGACCTGCTTCGTTGGAGTAGACACCACGTTTTACACCCCAGCCGATTGCTGCACCAACGCCTGCCATTGGTGTGAACGCGTCACCAATGATCATGCCGAAAATGCGTGGAACCTCACCAATGTTTAGAAGGATGATGACAAACGCAGTAATGATGTAAGCTAACGCCATAAATGGCACAACGACTTGGGTAAAGTTCGCGATACGCTTTACGCCACCAAAAATGATGAAAGCCAAAATGACACAAACAACCGTACCAGTGAAAATTTTAGCAAAACTGAAGGTACCAATAGCGGTTTCAATCATGTCACCTGAGCCAAATGCGGCTTCTACTGCGTTACCGATACTGTTCGATTGAACGCCAGGAAGTAGAACACCACAAGCAAAGATGGTCGCGATAGCAAAGATCCAAGCGTACCATTTTTGTCCCATTGCTTTCTCAATATAGTAAGCAGGGCCACCACGGAACTCGCCTTCGTCTTCTTCTTTATAAATTTGTGCAAGTGTTGATTCTGCGTATGCGGTTGCAGCGCCAAAGAAGGCTACGACCCACATCCAGAATACGGCGCCTGGGCCACCGAAACCGATAGCAGCAGCAACACCAGCAATGTTACCTGTACCTACACGGCCAGACAGTGAAACGGCAAGTGCCTGAAATGATGATATCCCTTTTGTTGAACTCTTCCCTGAAAGTAATAAGCGCCACATCTCAAAGAAGTGACGAATTTGTACAAAACGCGTCATGATTGAATAGAACAAACCTGCGCCAAGGCACAAATAGATCAGTACCGGGCTCCAAATAATTCCATTCAGAAAATCAACTAATGACTGCATGAGTATTTTCCCTGTTAGTTGTGTTTGTGGTTGTTTTTCACACAATACATTACCCTTTATGTAATGCAATTGTTAACTTTTTTAGCTACAAATCCTTTGTAGCGTGATGATGAACACAGAATGGAGAGTAGTTGTTAAAATTTGGTTCTTGTTGCTTATTTGCTCCTTTTAGGTAGAAGATTTGCCTGATGATTAATTATGCAGCACATTGTCATTTAAATGTGCTGCGATTTTGATGAGTTAAAAATGCCAGTGGTTATGCATTTTGTGGAGTAAGTGTCTGCCTGTTTTTTGTTCAGTCATGTCCTCAGGCGTAACGACAAAGGTTAAGCTCCGCATTATCCATCACTTTTGTTTTTTCACCTTTCATTACGCTTGCTAGCAATTGACCTGAACCACAAGCCATCGTCCAACCCAGAGTTCCGTGTCCGGTGTTAGTAAAAAGGTTATCGTATTTAGTCGCGCCGATAATTGGTGTGCCATCAGGCGTCATTGGCCTAAAGCCGCTCCAAAACTCAGCTTGGCTGAAGTCACCACAACGAGGAAAAAGATCACGGATGACCATTTCGATAGTGTTTTTGCGCTTTTGTGGAAGGGAAGTATCAAACCCTGCTAATTCTGCGGTGCCAGCTACGCGAATTCTGTCATCAAATCGAGTCATAGCGACTTTATAGGTTTCATCCATCACAGTAGATCGAGGAGAGAAGTGTTCATCTTCCATCGGGATGGTGAGTGAATAGCCTTTGACAGGGTAGACCGGAATATCAATATCGAGTTGCTTGAGTAGCGCTGTAGAGTAGCTGCCAGAGGCCACTACATATTGGTCTGCTTTAAATTGTCCTCGGTTCGTTTGGACACCTATGATCTTTTTGCCTACTGTAACCCAATTGCTTACTTCAGTATCGAACTCAAATCGGACACCGTGTGCCTTAGCAAGCTCCGTTAGTTGTTGGCAAAATTGATGGCAATCGCCCGTTTCGTCATCAGGTAGATGCAAGCCACCAACCAGTTTGTCTTTCACAAGTGCAAGCCCTGGCTCTTGTTCAATACATTGTTCGACGTCCATTAGCTTAAATCGGGTTCCGCTTTGTTCAAGGAGCTGCATGTCCTTTTCAATAGCTTGCAGCTGTTGATGTGTTCGGAATACTTGCAAGGTCCCAAACTGACGTCCTTGATACTCAATGGCGTGTTCTTGGCGTAACTGTTCTAAGCAAACACGGCTGTGGTTAGCGATCGAAAGCATGCGAGCCTTGTTAACTTGATAGCGAGGTAGGGTGCAGTTCGCGACCATTTTACTCGCCCAGCGGATCATGTCGGCATTCAGAGTGGGTTTGATTTTAAGTGGAGCATGCTCTTCCATTAACCACTTAATGGCTTTAACAGGAACACCAGGCGCAGCCCAAGGCGAAGAATAGCCATACGAGATCTGCCCGGCATTGGCGAAGCTCGTTTCCATGGCACTGCTTGGTTGGCGGTCAATGACGGTAACTTGATAGCCTGCTTGAGATAAATACCAAGCAGAGGTTAAGCCGATAACGCCGCTGCCTAATACGATGACTTCCATTGATGCACTCCACACATTTATCAGAGTGCTCAGTTTCTTTTCTTTACCTTTTATTAACAATCGATATAAATTACACACAGTGTTTAGAAAAACTATAGGCTCAAGGATGAAAAGTAATCTGATAAGTGGTTTGTGCCTATTTAGCCAAGTCGCGGAGTACAGTAGCTTTACTGGTGCCGCAAGACATTTACACCTCACCACTGGTGCCATAAGCCAACAAATTATTCATTTGGAAGCGTTATTAGGTTTTACTTTATTTGAACGCCACTCTCGCGGTATTCGTTTAACCGTAAAAGGCACTCAGTTACACCAAGCGACGCAGTTTCACTTTTCGGAACTGAGCAAATTGCTTGATGAGCTCAAAGTAGAAAAGCAAACCAATGAAATTCGTTTGAAGTTGACGCCTTCTTTTGCTTTCAAATGGTTAGTCCCAAAGCTCGAAAGCTTCCATCATGATAATCCGGATATCCAAGTACAAATCTTTGCGGAAGGTGCGCTGGTAAATAGTGAGATAAAAGACTATGACGTCGCAATTGACTATGGTCTTCATCCTTATAGAAATGCTAACGCGGAGCTGATTTTGGATGAGCATCTGCTACCGGTGATGAGTCCAAAATACCTTGAGGATCATGGCTGGCTAAAAACGTTGTTTGGTGAGCAAAAAAACTCAATGCCAGTGAAGCAATGGCAAGAGGCGACGCTACTACACGATGCGATGCCATGGGAAAAAGCGACGCGTGACTATGAGTGGCTATATTGGGCGTCAGCGATGGGGTTGGATTTTAAAACCGATGTCGGACACTTTTTTAATCGAACGGATATGGCGATGTCTGCAGCCGAAGCTGGCGTTGGGATTGCGATGGCTCGAATGGCATTGATTGAGGATGAATTGACGACAGAGCGTTTGGTTTCTCCATTCAAACCGATTCCTGCCAATGCAGGGTATTACTTGATCATGAACACACGTACGAATGCGACAGAAACGTTTCGTCACTGGTTACTTGGACAGTTGAATTAGCGTTTTATCTCTGTGATTTATCCCTACGTTATTTGTTGAAAAATTGGGCAATATAAGTTTTATAAGCAAGGTAAGTGCTTTGCTTGCCGCTATTTGAGTGATGAAAGACAGGGAAGAACATGAAAGACGAAACGCTATCCATCCATTTTGGTTACGAAACTGACCCGACCACCAAATCTGTCGCGACACCGATTTATCAAACAGTCGCGTACGAGTTTGACAACGCGCAGCACGGCGCTGATCTGTTTAACTTGGAAGTGCCGGGGAATATCTACACTCGCATCATGAATCCGACTAACGATGTTCTGGAAAAACGCATGGCGGCGTTAGAAGGCGGCATTGCTGGATTGGTCGTGAGTGCGGGGAGTGCAGCGATTAACTATGCGATTCTGACCTTAGCGCAAGCGGGCGATAACATCGTTTCTACGCCGCAACTTTATGGCGGTACTTATACCTTGTTTGCGCACATGCTGCCAAATCAGGGTATTCAGGTGAAGTTTGCTAAAGATGACAAGCCAGAAAGTTTGGCCGAGTTAATTGATGAAAATACCAAAGCGGTGTACTGCGAGAGCATTGGTAACCCTGCAGGTAATATCATCGATTTAGAACGTGTGGCGGAGCTTGCTCACGCACAAGGCGTGCCTGTGATTGTGGATAACACCGTCGCGACGCCAGTGCTGTGCAAACCCATCGAGTTCGGTGCGGATATCGTAGTTCACTCTCTCACTAAATACGTTGGTGGGCATGGCACCACATTGGGTGGCGTGATTGTGGATTCAGGTAAATTCCCTTGGGCGCAGCACAAAGACCGCTTTCCTGTTTTCAACCAACCAGAACCTTCTTACCACGGCGTGGTGTATACCGAAGCGTTTGGTGAGGCGGCATTTATCGGGCGTGCGCGTACCGTACCACTGCGTAATACCGGAGCCGCATTATCACCGATGAATGCATTTATGCTTATGCAAGGGCTAGAAACGTTACCGCTGCGTATGGAGCGCCATACCGAGAACACACTCAAAGTGGCTGAATTCTTGGAACAGAATGACAAAGTCAGTTGGGTAAGTTATGCCGGATTGCCAAGTTCTGAACACTTCCATCTCGCCGAAAAATACATGAAAGGTAAGCCTTCTGCGATTTTGTCGTTTGGTTTAAAAGATGGTTATGACGCTGGTGTGCGTTTTTATGATGCTTTGAAAATCTTTAAGCGTTTGGTGAACATTGGCGATGCAAAATCATTGGCTTGCCATCCTGCATCGACGACTCATCGTCAATTGAGCGAAGCAGAACAAAAACAAGCTGGTGTGTCTCCAGAGATGATTCGTTTATCGGTGGGTATTGAACATATTGACGATATTCTAGCCGATTTAGAACAGGCACTAAACGCGTAAAACGATTCTGTTTTTAGCTTTGGGTTACCCATAGGCCAGCCTTTAAAAAAGCTGGCCTATTTTTATTTTATTGTTTAAATATCAAGGGTTTTAGTGTTTTTGGATTGTGGTATTCCAAAAGCTCATGGTGGATGAAATTTATTCCCTTGTCGCATTTGGGGTTGTTCCTGATGATGTGTGCAAATCTTACACATTGGAAGGGACTCAAATGTCTTACGTATTTCACCGTCATTGCCATGCCACGTTGCCAATCATCGATAAAGGTGAAGGTGTTTATCTATTCGATAAACAAGGGAAACAGTATCTCGATGCTTGTGGCGGCGCTGCGGTATCAAACCTTGGCCACAGTCATCAAGCCGTTAAAAAAGCTATGTTGGAACAGCTCGAGCGAGTGCCGTTTGCTCATACTGGATTTTTTACTAGTGACAGCAGTGAGCGACTAGCGGAATTGATTTGTCAGCATATGCCTGAGCAGTTCAACCATGTGTATTTAGTCAGTGGCGGATCAGAAGCGGTGGAGTCGGCACTAAAAATGGCGCGGCAGTATTTTGTGGAATCAGGTAAGCCAGAGAAGAAGCAATTCATTGCGCGTCAGCAAAGTTATCACGGCAATACGTTGGGAGCTCTGGCGGTCGGTGGTAATGAATGGCGACGTGAACCGTTCAAACCTATCTTGCATCCGAGTCATCACATTGCCCCTTGCTATGCTTATCGTTGTCAGCAGAGTCATGAGTCGGAATTGGATTACTCATTGCGAGCGGCGAATGAACTAGAGGCAAAAATTCTTGAGTTGGGGGCTGAGAATGTCATGGCTTTTGTCGCTGAGCCCATTGTGGGAGCCACCGCTGGAGCTGTGCCTGCGACTCAAGGTTACTTCAAACGTATTCGCGAAATATGCGACCAATACGATGTGTTATTGATCTTGGATGAAGTCATGTGTGGCGTTGGACGCAGTGGTAGTTTTTTTGCATTTGAGCAAGAAGAGGCAGAACCCGATCTGGTGTGTATGGCTAAAGGGCTTGGTGCGGGTTATCAACCTATTGGCGCGGTGGTTGCGAATGATCGAGTCTACCAAGCTATTGCCGGTGGAAGCGGTTTTTTCCAACATGGCCATACCTTTATGGCGCACCCTGTGGCGTGCGCTGCTGCCGTGGCAACCATTCAAACCATCTTCCAAGATGATTTATTAACGGCGGTGAATCAGCAAAGTGCTTTGCTGCGTAATGAGCTTACTTCTGAATTGGCCCATTTACCGTACATTGGCGACATTCGTGGTAAAGGCTTATTTTTTGGCATTGAGCTGGTGGCGGATAAAGAAAGCAAGGCGCCTCTGAGTAAAGCCACATTGGCAGACAAACGCATCAAACAGCAAGCAATGGAAAATGGCTTAATGTGCTACCCAATGGGCGGAACGATTGATGGCGTTAATGGGCACCATATCTTGCTTGCACCGCCATTCATTATTCAGCCTCACCATATTGATGAGCTAGTTGGCAAACTCTCATTAACGCTAAAAGAGGTAGCGAAGGAATGGAATTAGAAAATCGATGTATACGAGAGCCTATCGCTATTATCGTGGCCCCAAACGGTGCAAGAAAAACTAAGCACGATCACGCCAGCTTACCCATGACAAAAGACGAACTGGTTGCAGAGGCTATCGCTTGTCAAACGGCAGGGGCTGCCATGATCCATTTACATGCTAGAGACGCCAACGGACGTCATTCATTAGACATCGACGACAACATGGCAATTTACTATGCCGTGAAAGAAGCGGTGGGACAAAACATGATGGTACAGCTCACCACAGAGGCGGTGGGCTTGTATTCTCCGCCACAACAGATGGCGTTAGTTAAAGCTGTGAAACCAGAAGCGGCTTCTTTCGCATTGAGGGAGTTAATCCCTGATCGAGCAAGTGAGAAAGAAGGGTATGCCTTTTTCCATTGGGTGGCAGAAAACAACATCGTGAGCCAAATTATTCTCTACGATGCAACCGACATTGAACGTTATTTCCAACTGCGTGATGCGGGCGTGTTACCTAAAACGTATCAGCATGCATTAGTGGTGTTAGGGCGTTATCACCAAGCTCAACAGTCTTCGCCATGGGATTTACGAGGTTTGAATTTGGCGCATTTTGTCGAGGAAGAAATTCGATGTGCCATTTGTGCTTTTGGCGCGCGAGAGCAAGACTGTTTAGCGAGTGCGATGTTACTTGGATTCGATGTGAGAGTGGGGTTTGAGAATAACCACGTCGATGTGGCAGGCGAATTAGCAATCAGTAACGCGGCTCAGGTGGAAGCTCTACGCGATGTGGCGCATCGCTTTGCGATTCCTTTACACAGTGCGCAAAGTTTGCGTTCAGCTTTGAAGTAAATCTGCTCGCGGAAAAGAAAAAAAGAAGAAAGGAAAGTAAAAAGGCTCCATCGGAGCCTTTTCGGTATTT
Organism: Vibrio sp. 1751; assembly: GCF_033339895.1. Classification (NCBI taxonomy): domain Bacteria; kingdom Pseudomonadati; phylum Pseudomonadota; class Gammaproteobacteria; order Vibrionales; family Vibrionaceae; genus Vibrio; species Vibrio sp. 1751. The sequence goes on along the minus strand of NZ_JAWOVM010000058.1, from coordinate 14,687 downwards.
GTCGTTAGTTCTCAGTTTGCGCTACAGGTTGACGAGCGGGATGTTTGATAAACACCGCGACAATAGCCGCTATCGCTAATGCAAAACAGTAGTAAGAATTGGCAACTACTTCAAGTGGCGAGAGGTTGAACACGGAACCTAGCAGCAATACTTGAGCACCGTAAGGCAACACGCCTTGCACCACGCATGAGAAAATGTCTAACAAGCTTGCTGAGCGGCGAGGAGAGACATTATTCTCTTCCGCCAGTTGGCGAGCAACGCTGCCCGATACAATGATGGCTACGGTGTTGTTTGCCGTACAGCCATTGACCATTGATACCAAACCTGCAATACCTAGCTCGCTTGCACGACTGTTCGCATGCTTAGAGTGACTAGAGCCAAACGCGTGGATAAGGCTACTAACGAAATTTGTTAGAAAAGCAAGGCCACCTTGGCGGCGCATCAGTTCACTCAAACCACCAATCAACATGGATAACAAGAAGATCTCTTGCATGTTACCAAAGCCTTTGTAAACGTCTTGGGCTAGATTAGTCAGTCCGTAATTGTCAATCGATGCCAAGCTCACGCCGCCAGCCAAAAGGATACCAATCGACAGAACCACAAACACATTCACACCAGATACCGCTAGGATCAAAATAGTGATGTACGGCAAGACTTTTAGCCACTCAATATCGCCAGTTGCAGGCACTTGAGTCGCGGTGCTGTTGAAAGCGAACACTGCAATCGCGATCAACGCGGCAGGCAAAGCAATACGAATGTTCTCTTTAAACTTGTCTTTCATCTCACAACCTTGAGAGCGTGTCGCCGCGATCGTGGTGTCAGAGATGATAGAAAGGTTGTCACCAAACATAGCGCCGCTCAGCACAACGCCTGCGGTTAACGGTAAGCTCATCCCGGCTGATTCAGCAATGCCTAACGCTACGGGTGCAACGGCTGCGATGGTACCCATCGAAGTGCCCATTGCTGTTGCGATAAAAGCAGAAATCAGAAAAATGCCCGGTAAAATCATACTGGTTGGAATTGCGGATAAACCAAGGTTCACCGTTGCATCAACACCGCCAGAGGCTTTTGCTACCGCAGCAAAGGCACCAGCAAGCAGATAGATCATACACATTGCGATGATGTCTGGGTGGCCAACACCACGCATGAAGTGTTCGATTGAGCGGTTAAGTTTCTCTTTACTTAAAAGAAACGCAATGATGATGGCTGGTAATACCGCGATGGGTGCAGGCAGCTGGTAGAAGGCAAATTCCACGCCTTGCAAAGATAAGTAAGTGCCTACGCCAATAAATAGCGCAAGGAATACAATTAATGGGATCAGTGCGACCGCAGACGGTGCAACTGTTTTAGTTGTTTGTTGGGAACCGGACATGTAAACGACAATGTTAATAATAAGAGAGAAGAGCAGACTAATATCACATTTACGCATTGTCAACGTCTAGACGTCTAAATGGCTGTTTAAATTTTACACGTAAAGAAAAAGATAAAAGCTCGTGTTGCGTATCTCACTGATACCACGAGCTTTAGTTATGCGCTAATGAAGAGACTGTCGTTATTGCATTGATTTGGCTTTTTTGCGTTTAACAATACCTAAAACCATCCACGTAAATAAGACAGCAGCAAATGCCCATACCAGATATTTGTATTCGGTGTACAGGTTGCTCAACACGCTTAAATGTTCAAATGCAAAGTGAGTTAACAAGCTGAATACCAATACCCAAACCGTCGCCGCGAGGGCGTTACCGAGCAAAAACTCTCTACGTGGCATTTTCGCGATACCGCATGCAAGAGGCATAAATTGCTTCATTCCTTCAATAAAGCGGCTGACCACCAAGCACGTAGGGCCGTATTTCTGGATAGTCAATTGAAGCGTTTGCATCTTCGGGCCGGAAATGTAGCCTTTTTTATCTAACCACCCCTCAAAGTAATAACCGATTAAGTAGCCACAGGTATTACCAAAAAAGCAGCTCAGCCACGATACCATCATTACCATACTTAGGTTCATGACTTGTTCTGACGAGAGCAAAGATGCCGCGATCATCAGTGATTGACCAGGCATCGGGATACCTATCCCTTCTAGAAATATACTGACAATCAGCGCAACGTAGCCGTATTGCTCAAGCAAAGGCTTCATTGACATGAGAAGTTCGTTAATATGTTCCAAAAGCTTTCCCCTAATAAAAGCGGAACGAAGTTGGAGTGATACTCCGAATGTCCTATTGGGTCAATTCTTGTTTCTCACCGTTGAGAAAAACTGACATGCCTCTGATAATTGCGCAGAATCAACCTGCAGCTGGCTTTACTCGCCGCCACGCTCTTTGGTAGCGGCGAACTAGGGAGATCCTTATGACTCTTTGGCTTTGGTGAATGCGCCATACAAATCAAGGCGGCGATGACGTAAGTTGGTGACAGAGCCTTCGGTATTAAGCTGTTTCAACTTAGTCAAATCAACATCAGCGAAGATTATCATTTCGGTGTTGGCGCTTGCTTCTGTCAAGGTCGCATCGTGTGGGAAATAGATATCCGACGGTGAGAATACGGCAGATTGTGCGTACTGGATATCGACATTATCAACACGAGGTAAGTTGCCGACACTGCCCCCAATTGCAACGTAGCATTCGTTTTCGATGGCTCGTGATTGGGAACAGATTCGTACTCGTTGGTAGCCATTTTTTGTGTCTGTCCAGAAAGGAACGAACACAATTTGTGCGCCTTGCTCGGCGAGCATTCTTCCCAACTCTGGGAACTCGCTGTCATAACAAATCAGTATGCCGACTTTGCCTGCATCGGTTTCGAACACCTGAACATTGTCACCACCGTCGATCACCCAGTCTTTTTGCTCATGGGGCGTGATGTGAATCTTATATTGAGCGTTTATTTCACCATCTCGTTGCAGTAAGTAGGCCACATTATACAACTTGCCATCTTCGATGACGGGCATACTGCCAGCAATAATGTTGATGTTGTAGGTGACTGCCATCTGCGAGAAGCGGTTTTTGATCTCTTCTGTAAAGCTAGCCAAAAAGCGAATTGCTTCGACGGAATTTTGGTCGTTTTGCAAGCCCATCAGCGGCGCGTTAAAGAATTCAGGGAATAGGGCGAAATCGGCTTTGTAGTTCGCAAGAGAAGAAATGAAGAACTCAGCCTGATCGAGCAAGTCCTCTAAGTCATTCATGGCGCGCATTTGCCACTGCACAACACCAATACGAATCAGCGTTTTTTCTACATCATGGACGGATTGAATATCCTCTTCGTAGAAGAAGTTATCCCACTCCAGCAGAGTTGCGTAGCCTTTAGAAGCACTATCCTCTGGCAAGTAACCACGCATAATACGTTTGACATCGAAGTCGTTTGCAAGCTGAAAAGACAAAATAGGATCGTGAAGCTCACGGCGTTTTATCTTGTCGATGTATTCAGCCACGCTCAGTTCGTCAGCATATTTGTGGTAATTCGGGATGCGACCACCGGCTAAAATTGCTTTGAAATTCTTACTCCGGCAAAGTTCTTTACGCGCATCATACAGACGGCGACCTAAACGCAGCCCACGGTAGTCCGGGTGAACAAATACATCGAGACCATACATTGCGTCACCGGTCACTTGGTTTTGGATGACGTTGTTCTCGGTGATGATGTCGGTGTACAGGTGAGGAAGTGAAAACCGGTTGTAGTCCACTTTGATTGTTAGCGCTGCGCCGACAATTTTTCCGTTATCCTCAATACAGATTTGTCCATCAGGAAACTGATGAATAAGATCCATGATGGTCAGGCGTGGCCATGAGCCACCAACATCAGGAAAAACAAGGTCCATTAATTCCGCGAGCTCTGGGTAATCGGTCGGCTCAATGGTGCGTAAAGAGAGTCTTGGCGTGTTGCTGTCCATATCCTACTATCCATTTATCCTTTTTAAATAGTATGGATGAGAATGCCATAAATTTGAGCAGACAGATACCGAAGTCTTTGAGTTGTTTTGGTTTACCTAAACGAGTTTAAAGAAACAACATTAACTTAGCTTGCTCTTCAGCCATTCGTGAAATGCCACTACTTTTTTAGCTGAAAGTCGATAATTTGGAATCATCACGTAATAACCATAACCGCTCTGTAAAGAGAGGTTGAGAACATGCTGAATGTCCCCTCTTAAAATCGAATACTGCGCCATAAAATCAGGAAGCAAGGCGAGCCCTTTTCCCATTCTGACAGCTTCGCAAGCTAGGTAAAAATGTTCGACGCCTACAGGTTGATAGGTAACGGGAGATTCTACAGTGTAGACAGTTTTAAATTGCTCCCATAGCTGAGGGCGAGTGATTTGAGGTATAAACGGATAATTACTAACAGCGTGCACACTCTCAATTGCAGGAGCATTTGTGCAACCGACTAATAACAATGTTTCTTCGCACAGTAAGTGGCTGTATTCATAATGTGTGGATAATGGAAGGCAGCGAATATGTAAGTCACTTTCGTTGCTCGAATCTTTGACGTTCCCATCCCCGGTACAGACTCTTACTCGGATGTTAGGATGTTGCTGGTGGAAGTCATCAATATTAGGTATCAACCAAAGGCTGGCAAAAGAAGGGGTTACGTCCACGGTGAGTAATTCTTGCTTTGAATCTGACTGGATTAAGTTGGCAGTTGCATGCTGAATAAGCTCCAAAGCTTCTGTGACTTGCGGCAGGTAACGCTTGCCTTCTTCGGTTAACTCAATACCACTCGCCCTTCTTTGTATTAAAGGTAAACCCACCAATTGCTCCAGCGATGCGATTTGTTTGCTTACTGCGCTTTGCGTAATACATAGGGCATCCGCTGCTTTAGAGAAACTGAGGTAATTAGAGACCGCGACAAACGTCCTTAATGCTCGAATAGAAGGGTATTCACTGCCTTTTAACATACTTCAGTTCCATTAAACTCTGCTTAGGCAAAGAGTAGAGTATTCACGGCTTGAAGCAAAGTAAGATGCAACGTATGTGTGATTAGCTTCCTTTCTTATAAAAACTAGCTAAGCGTTTTTTGACTGATTAATCTACAAGAGTATTTTAGATGTTTATTTAATTTCTTTGAAAAATCTACAAATTAACAAGAATCTTTTTCACATCATCGATTAACCTCAATTTAGTATTGTTTATATAAAGTAAACAGACAGATCTTTTTTTCTGTTTTTGTTCGGCGTTCTTTAGAGGATTGTCAGTATTCTATAAAATTAAATATATTTTTCATTAATTTAAAGTTGGCATTGCATTTGCTCTTTACTATTCGAACCTTCAATGGAACTTATATTAGGAGAACGAAATGAAAAGCAATGTTGTTACTTTGATTAGCCTTTTTTCTTTAGCAACGTTTAGTACTTTATCACATGCTGCGGACTCCAACGATCATGGTGTATATGTTGGCGCCAACTACGGTTACTTAAAAGTTGATGGACAAGATGACTTTGATGATGACAGCGATGTTATTCAAGGTTTAGTTGGTTACCGTTTTAATCCTTACTTAGCGTTGGAAGGTGGTTACATTGATTTCGGTAGCTATGGTAATAACCTAGCAAATGCCGAAACGGACGGTTACACCGCAGCACTAAAAGTTACAGCCCCTATTGCTGATCGTGTCGACCTTTACGCAAAAGGCGGTCAAATGTGGTACTCGACGGATTACGACGTTGCGGGCTTCCAAGGCAACAAAGATGATGAAGGTGTATTCGCTGGTGCCGGTGTGGGTTTTAAAGTTACTGATAACTTCTTAGTTAACGCAGAATATATGTGGTACGACGTAGAACTCAATGCGGAGAATGTCGCGAACGGTGCAAACACGGAAACAGACTTTAACCAAGCATCACTAGGTGTGGAATATAGATTTTAATATTGTTAACAACTCTAATCCCTAATAAAAAGCGAAGCCTAAATAGCTTCGCTTTTTCTGAACTCAATCTAGTTGAGGATAATAGAGCGTTTTTTAGAATAATTGTTCGTGCCTTTTACTGTCACTCTACTATATTTAGAGCATTTCTAACATGGCTATCTAACCTTCTTACTAGTCTCGAAAAACAAAGTTTTATCACTCTATAAGTAATACTCGATAGGTCGATCGCTGCGCTACCTGACATTACATTCATGTGACCTAAAATACCGCGAACGTGTTCTGTATACTCGTTTTTTAGTTTTGAAATGTACGCCATAGCTTTAGCTAGTTGATCCCAAGCAGTAAGACCTACGGTCGCATCTGTTGTATTATATGACCCAGACCTGAAATTCTTAGTAAAGTCAAAGTTGAAGAGACTATTTTACTTACCCAACCATCAGTCATCCGAGCATTATATCTATTGTTGAAGTCAAGAAATACGTTGCGTTCTAGGTAAGCTTGAGATTTGGGTTGTAGTGCCGACCACTCATTACTTGTAGCGGTATTGACATAACCCGGAACAGATTTTTTTCCTAGTCCATGAGCGCAGAAGTAGATGCCAGAACTTCCATCTAGCCGATACTCAATACCACCGTGAGTAAATGGCCAAAGAGGAGACATAGGAACTGGAGTTGCATCATGAGTGCATTATTTAATTTCCATACAAGTCAGAGTCTATATAACCAAATAAGTTACATTGACTGTTCACGTAGTAGTCATCGTTTTCTTCATCATCAATTGAAAAAGCAAAGTACTTAAGAGGGTTCTCAGTGTCACAAGAAAGGTTAGCCATGTTATTTTTTACGTAATCCTCTATTTTATAACCATCAAAGCTTCCTTCCCAAATAATAGTACTTTCATCATTACTGAGTTCTGCGACTAAAACAATAGTTACATAGTGCTCAATAAGAGGAGTGCTTATGATGTTTTTATTTTCATAGACTGGAGAAAATTCAAAGCGACCAGTACTGTCTGTGAATGTTGATAAGTCTATTGATTTCCCTGAGGTGCTTAAACCAATACTAAGGCTAACCTTCAGGCTACTAAGTGGTTTTCCTTTCTTTGTTAACACACCATTGATTTTCGGTGTGTATTGATTAACGTGTTCGTCATTCAATTTACTTTCTTCAAAATTCATTACAATGCTCACTAATATGACGGTAATAATTCCAGCAACTTAATTTTTCACAACAATACTTTCATTTTGAAATTTAAAAATCTATATATGTTGTGTTTCTATTCAATATCTAAGGTTAATTTTGTAATTAGAGTTACATTATTTTTTGTAACTACTATTTGTAGTCATTACATCGATAGAGCTGTAATGAAACAAGCGAGTAGGGACTAACAATGAATGCATCAATCAATTCATCGAGGGAGGTGAGTATAGGCTTTAGACTTAGATCTAGTTATCTCTTAGAAAGGATAGGTAAGCAGAAAACTTTTAAGTTGCAGGGCTTTTAGTACCATGCTCTCTGCCTTTTTGATTAGTACTTATGAACTTCTTGTTTACTGATTAATACTCAACGAGTTTGTAAACCTACATGGGCCAAAGGTATGCGGTAATCTATGTAGTAAGATTTCAGAAAGCATGAATGTTTGAAAAAAGAGACTATTTTAGTTGATACAAAAAAGGCCACCCGAAGGTGGCCTTTTCCAAACGTTTGGTGGGCTGGCGTCATCTGAACTTCGGCTCTAGTGAATTGATTTAAAAAGAAAAATTCTATTTTTGCTTTTCCATTGGGTAACTTGTTGGGTACTAAAAGAAAATCTGGGATAAATTTGAAAAGTGTGATCAACTTTAAGAATTACTCTCTTTGGTATTCATTGTTCACCAACTAACACCACTGAAATGACCATAACTGTCTGTTTTGTCAATAGCTTTCTTCGAAAAACAATTAAACCTTTTGCATAACTGGTCGATAGTAGAAGTACGTCAAGATGGTTGTTTGACCTTTCTTAATACCGATATAAGTTTCAACAATAATAAACTAGGTATATCTCGTGGCAGTAAACGTCAATACAAATGTAGTTGCTATGCATGGACAGCATCGTCTAAGTCGGGTTACTGATAGACATGCTACGTCTATGGAGCGCTTGTCATCCGGATTGAAGATCAATACTGCTAAGGATGATGCTGCTGGTCTTCAGATCTCTAATCGGTTGCAATCGCAAAGTCGAGGAATGGACGTGGCGATCCGGAATGCTAACGATGGTATTTCCATGCTTCAGACCGCTGAAGGTGCTATGGGAGAATACACGGAAAACCTAATGCGTATGCGTGATTTGACTTTAAGGTATGCTAATGGTTCTCTCAACTCGGAAGATCGTGAGGCTATTCAGCAAGAATATAATGCATTAACAGATGAGCTGAATAGAATAAGTGAAACAACTAGTTACGGTGGACAACGACTACTTAATGGTATGAATAACCATAGAACATTTCAAGTCGGTACAGATAGCGGTGAGACTATCAGTATTGATTTGCCAAACTTAGGTGAAGAAGAGCAAGAAAGTACGACGAAAGAGCGTAGATTTGTAAGATATTCTGAATATAAGAAAGATTGGATCTCTGAACCTGGGGATTCGATTGTTATTCAGCGGATATCTTATGAATCTGATAGAGCGCATAGAACAGAAGATGTTACGTATGTAGATATTGAGCCCGGTTCTTCTATGACCGATGCTGCTGAACAGATCAATGATAGATTAGGCGATAGTGTACATGTATCAACGGAGCAATACGTTAGAAGTGATGGGGTAGAGTCTCAGCGCTTAGTTTATTACTCGCTTAATGCTAATGAATTTGTAGCTACAAGGCACTATCATAATTTTTATCCTCACAATCAGCATGATCCTTACGCAAGTGAGCAAGGGCACTATCATAGTGGAGAAGTAGAAATAACCAATAAAAGCATTATAAGTGCACTACCATCTCTAGATATCCCAGAACTAGCAGGCAGTGTGCTTAATAGTTTAGATAAGTTATTGCAATCAGTTGATTCAGAAAGAGCAAAGCTTGGTGCTACACAAAACCGTCTGTCCCACGCTATAAACAATTTATCTCAATCATCAGAAAACGTAGCAGCCAGCAATAGTCAGATTAGAGATACTGACTTCGCAAAAGAAACCAGTGAGTTAACTAAACAGTCTATCCTCAATCAGGTAAATACTTCTATTTTGGCTCAAGCAAATAGCTCCAATGTAAGTGCTATGAATTTATTAAACTGAGAAATCTTCATCTCGAAACACCTCTGATTCTCGTCTTAGGTGAGGTTTCTTGCGAATTATCCTCTTTGGACGACGACACTCGCCAATGAGCTGGGTTTGTTTTTGAACATAGCTTTCTTTTTTTAATCTTTCTACAAGTACGTCAGTCCATTTCTCTACCATTCTAAGACGATATTTTTGTGTATTGACCACTCTTTTGGCGATGAACGGTGTCTCATAGCCCGAATCTTCAAGGAAGTTAGATATAGCTTTGTCATTGAATCCTTGTTGCTCTTTGAACTTAACTATGTTGTGGATTTGCATCAGGTACAGAGCTTCTTTGCGGTTTGCTTTACCGTCAAAACTTCTGTCTAAAAAAGTACCAAGACAAAGTTCGATAATTGCGGATAAATTTTCACTGTTACGGAGTTCCTTACTTGAGAAGCCAAGTTTAGTTCCAATGGCATCAAGTTTGTCTAGTGCGACATTTGACACATGAATTCTCTTGGTTACGAGTCCTGAATCTTTTCTTCTTTGTGTTACATATTGTTGTCTTATAGCTGCATCACTTCTATGTTTCATAATCAATTCTCGTTCCTTATTACATCCTTTACGCTACACAATTTTTACATCTATTTAAATGCATTTTCAATATGAGACTCACAAAATAATGTTTTAATTTACTGTTTTATAGTGTTTTTTATGTTGTGAGTCTCACAAGTTCTTCATGATGACCTGTGAGGCTCACAAGGTGGTTTCTGTAGTTTGATACGATGTCACCATTATTTGAAACAGAGACAAAAGACATGGCGAATGAGAGATATATGAAAATTGGAGAGGTGTTAGAAAGAACTTCCTATAGCAGAGCTCAGATCTATCGCTTGATGAAATCAGGAGAGTTTCCAAGTTCATATCGACTTTCGAAAAACCGAGTTGCGTGGAAAGAATCTGAAGTGGATGTTTGGGTTGAAGAGCGCCAAAGTATTTTTCTATTACCACAATTAGATAAAGGGCAAAAGCTACTTGAAGAGGTGTGGAGAAGATGCAACTAGACATATTCTTATCTGGCACCAGATTAGAAGAGTGTGATTGGTTAATGAGCGAGTATGAAGCTTATTTGGAGAACGAGTATCGCATCGAGCTGTTGAGAAAAATGGCTGATCATGTCCATGGGAGTCTTGGTCGAAGATATAGTTGTGGTCGACTGCATGCGCTAGCAGACAAGCTAGAAGACTGCAATGAAGGTCTATACGAGTGTAAGAGTGTGGCGTGTAAGAAGTGTAATCGGCAGTTTAAAATAGAACGTGTCAATAACATCATTGCTTCAATTTTGCTTGATCAAGAGCAAACACAGAATGTTGAATACGGTGTCTACACTATAATTCAATACTCGCGCGGAGTAGATGCGTATGACTTCGTTGACTATGATATCCCTAAAGATAAAGACAGATTGAGAAAGCTTTTGTCTAGATGTGGTGTCGATGGTCCGGTACTGGGTTCGTTTGAGTTAGATTTTCATGGCTCGCCACAAAAATGGTTACCTCACTACCATGTTCTTATGCGTAAATCGGGTAATGAAGAGGCGATTGAACGATTAGCAGAGAAACTTACGAAGCTACACCCCAAGCATATCAAGCAAAATAGACAAGCTAGACCATTCATGAAGCAGGAGTTTAGAGATCCTCTCAAGCAGTTGAGTTACATACACAAGTTGGCTTGCTTTGAAGTTCGTGATTATCAATCGTTTTGGGGTAAGAATCTGACAAAAAAATATCGACTTAATAAGTTGATGTTCTGTGAGTCTCTTTGCTGGTTAGATGAACAAGATAGAAGGACGCTACCTTTTCAATGGCATGCAAGAGAGTGGTTAAAACAGTCCAAAGTGTAATCTACGATTTGTGTAGATTACACCAATATCACCTATCTCAATGGCTCAAATTAGAACTTTTAAGAAGCATACGATACAACACTAGTCTCTATAAATATCACTTCTTTACTCACTCCCAAGTTAAACTCATTTTTTAGTTTGAAAGCTAGATAAATCAAATAACTATGCTTTGTGATCTAGTTAAAGCAGAGCTGTTGTGATTTTCATTCACAATTAGACTAGAATGCTGCGAGTATAAACTCTGGCTCGAAAATAATGATAGTTCGCTGACTACGAAGCTTATATAAAGCGTTAAACTAACACATGCTAACAACAGGATAGGTGAAAGATGAAGATGCATACTCAAAGCCCTTTTTTCATGGCTTTAAAGCAAAGAAAAGACTTAGAAAAGTATGGTGAAAATGCTCATGCTTTTTATGCTTTAGAGTTGTTCTACAGTTTAGATGATGTCCATAGTGAGCTTTCTGAAGCATCTACAGAAGGTGGCGATGATTGTAAGATTGACCTTTTGTATGTTAGCCGAGAGAGTAAATCAATAGTTTGCTGCCAAGTTTACAAGTCCAGAAAAGATAGACTAAATGCTTTAGGAGGAAAGGGACAAGATCTAGCATTTGCCATGAGTGCTCTTCTATCCTTACCGGAAAGTGATATTCCTGACGGTATCAAATATCATGTGTTGGATGCCCGTGAAGCAATCAAAAACGATGACATTAGAGTGATTCATACATGGTACATCCATAACTGTCCTGAAAGTAGTAATGTGCAGGTTCAGATGGAGCCTGTATTGGAATCTGCAAGAGCTCAATTACGCGATAAATTTCCTAATATTGACGTAGATATCTCTATGAAGGAAGTGGGAATTGAAACGCTGGATGAGTTCTATAGAGCATCAAAAAGTGCAATTTTAGTTGATAATGAGTTTATTTTTGATAGTCCGCTTCCTGGGTTTAGAAAGCAAAGTTCTTCATGGGAGTCATTTATTACAACCGTTCCTGGGTCATTCCTATCAAGCCTTTATACTGAACATAAAGATGAATTGTTTAGTGCAAATGTCAGAGGCTTCATGGGAAGTAATAAAAAAGACAAAGACAAAAGAATTAACGCTGGGATACAAGAGTCTGCGACTAAAAATGCAAGTGATTTTTATGTATTCAATAACGGTGTGACTGCATTAGTATCTGATTACGAACTTGATATTACAGAAGAGAATAATGTTGGTGTTATAAAAAGCATCAAAGGCATTTCCATTGTGAATGGAGCACAAACAACAGGTTCTTTAGGTACACTTAAAGATGTTGATTTATCAGATATTGAAGTTGGTATTCGTTTTATTAAATGTGCTGAAATCGACAAAATAAAAAGTATTACACAAGCTAATAACTCTCAGAATCAAGTGATTCCATCAGACTTTAGATCTGGTGACTCTATCCAAACTAGTTTAAGAAATGGATTTAAAAAAATACCTTGTGCAGAATATGATGGTGCATTAAGAGCTGAGTTTAATGGTGATAAGAAGCTAAGAATTGACTCTCAAAGTGTAGCTCAGTGTTTGATGGCATGGCATGGTAGCCCATACCATAGCTATCATGATAAAACAAAAATATGGGAAGATAATGACTTATATGATTTAGCTTTTAGAAAAGACATCACAGCTGAGCATTTATTTTTTGTTGATACTTTAAGTGAAGCAATCGAGGAGTACAAACAAAAAGTATTAGACTTGAAGAAAGCAGGAGAACTTACGTCAGATGATAGAGAGGTTCTCAATTATATGAATATGAGAGGTTCTAAATTTCTTTTAATTCATGCTATTAGTAAATCATTCGAAGCCATTATTGGAAAGCCAATTAAAAATGAATATGGTATTTGTTTCAAAAATAGCAGTGACAAACATTTGTGCATTAAGCATTGGCAACCAGTATTAGATATCGCACTTATATTTACGCAGCAACTGCAACCGGGAGTGTCTGGAAGGTTGTCTGATAAACAAAAAATCATAAGTTCTGTTACTTCGTTTAGACAACAAATGTCTGCGATAATAAAAATGCAAAAGCCTCGGCCTTTCCAGTCTTTCGTTAAACAGCTAAAAAATTAAAAATATATTTTACAAGCCTTGGTTTAAATCAAGGCTTTTATTATATCTAAACCACAAAGTATATAGCAAATATAATAGTATTTAACTTTTATTTTTTAGTTCCCAGTTTTATGGGTGCACAGGTTGACTTGTAAAGTAGCATTAAGCTACTACCGCCAATGACACTCTTGATTGAGATGCGTTGACGATATGCTTACTCCACCAATCCATAAGGCCTCTTCTGCGTTCTAGGTAGTCTGTACGGTTATACGAACGCTGAGTGCTATCACCAATTGCGTGGGCAAGAGCAGCTTCCACCAACACGAAATCATGGCCATTCTCATTAAGGATCGTACTAGCCATAGCTCTCATGCCATGGGATACCAAGCGATCCTTAAAACCCATTCGCTTGAGTGCCATATTTGCGGTTTGACTATGCATTGGTTTTTTCGGATCTTTAATTGATGGAAACACATACTCGCTATTTCCCTTCATTGCTCTCATTGTCTTCAGCAGATTAATTACCTCTTCAGTTAGAGGTATACGGTGTTCCTTTCGTTTTTTCATTCTTTCTTTTGGTATGAGCCATACACGTCCTAGTAAATCAAATTCCTCCCATTTCGCGCCAGCCGCTTCATTTGGTCTTGTCATAGTATGAAGTTGAAACTCAATAAGGCAGCGTGTAGAGCGTTTAATACTCGCGTTTGCTAGTGCATTCATTAGGGCTGGTAGCTCATTTGAGTCCAGCTTTTTCATATTTTGCTTAGTGGGCTTTTTAAAAGCAGCTAGGATGTTGCTAATCGGATTTGCTTGCAGTAGTCCGCAGTTCATCGCATAGACCATAACTTCATTTAAGCGTTGTGTTAGACGTCTAACAGTTTCCAGAGAACCTTTAGCTTCTACTACCTTTAGAGTTTCGATTACGGACTGTGCTGTAATCATAGATATAGGTTGTGAGCTTAAAGTAGGGAAAACATGAAGTTCAAATGAGCGCCAGATATCCTTCGCGTAGTCTTCGGTTACTTCTGATTTCTTTCGTTCTATCCAATTATGTGAAACATTAAATAGTGTGTGCTGGTGTATAGCCTCGCTTTTTTCTTTCTCTTCTCTTTTATGGTGTTTTGGATCGATATCTAGTGCTACTAACTCACGGTAGCCTTCTGCTTTTTTTCTTGCATTAGCTATCGATAGTCTCGGGTATGTGCCCAAGGTCATATTTCCACGTTTTCCCGTAGCTGGACTCTTGTACACGAAACGCCATGATTTTGTTCCATTTGGCATAACTCTAAGTTGTAAGCCTTGGCCATCACTGAGCAATTGTTCCTTGTCAGTTGGCTTAATGCTTTTTACTTTTTTATCTGTCAGTTGAACTACACGTCTTGCCATCTCTTTATACTCGATTTAGTACCCAAAATATCTTGGATATGAGTATAGGGTAAATCATTGGGTACTAAAAACGTGAGCAGATATGAGACGAGATGAGACAGAATAAGACAGAGAAGTGAGTTAACTAGTTGAATTTCAGTGCTTTTAGATACAAAAAAGGCCACCTTCGGGTGGCCTTTTCCAAACGTTTGGTGGAGCTGGCGGGAGTTGAACCCGCGTCCGAAAACCGTTCATCATTGGTACTAC
>NZ_JAWOVM010000057.1:0-28479 GCF_033339895.1 Vibrio sp. 1751 | reverse complement strand
GTTTTGATTAAAGATTCCCATCGTATTCTTCGCTCCTTAGTAAAAATGTCTTCGAAATCATTAAGGCTCCAATCGACAAATGGTTTCGGATTCAGTGCTCGCCCAACAAATCGCACCTCGTAATGCAGGTGAGGGCCAGAAGAGAGCCCACTGTTGCCGGAAATTGCAATCAGCTGCCCTTTTTTGACGAACTGACCACTTTTTACTTTGAACGCTTTCAAGTGCGAATAAGAACTCGAAAAACCGAAAGAATGTTGTAGCCTGAGGAAGTTACCAGAGCCTTTATTACTGCGGCGGGTAACTTCCACTACCCCATCGGCAGGGGCATAAATTTTGGTACCGATATTTACGGCAAAATCGAGCCCACGATGCATTTTGGCAACTTTTGTCACCGGATGGATACGCTTACCGAATCCGGAAGATAGCCGTACGTTGCCGACTGGAGAGCCACTTGGTATTTGGTTTAATAACACCATGCGAACGTTTGAGGTTATCGCCGCTGCATCGAGCCTAGCATCCAAGTTATTTGTCGAGGTATGTTCTCCAACCCCAAGCACTTTCTCTAATTCACCCAAACGTTCCGAAACAAGTTGTACCCGTTCTTCCCGTTCTGAAAGGTCATTTTCTAGCTCTGATTTAAGTGTTTTCAGTGTGCTGAGCTCTTCACCCATGGTGCGTGAATGCTCTGTCAATTCAGCTTGTTTTAACGCTGCATTATCAACGCGAGTGTACAAGTGATGAATTAAGATTACGGTCGCGGCCAGAGCAACAACAAAAAAAACGAAAAACGTTTTTATGTTGCGTTGCATCCTTTTACTGAAGTACCAATGTCTTGAGCCATTGATAGTTGATATAGAGATCGTCAACTGGTCTTTCATCGTCTTCTATTGCTCGTATTTGGTATACGTCTCGTCACTGAGTTAGTAGGAATGTAAGGAAAACGAGTAGGGACTGCCAGAGGCAAATTGGAAAGAAGTGTCAGGTCGTGAGGCGTTTTCAGATATTAGATAAAAGACTCAATAAAGATTTAATATTCTGCTGATTTTGGTCGTAATTACTCCAAATCGCTTCATTTAACTGAATATTATGATTTTTAAGGCGGTTATCCGAGAAATTGGATTGTGAATATTGCCAATAGCATCCGCACGCAATTCAACTTACTTCACGGTTTGCCTTATAAATGTTGGATAATTTATCAAACCGACATTCATTACATCGATAACTTGTTTATGATAGCGGTTGATATAAAGCACTATTCATTGGCTTTAAACCTAAGCGTTACATTTCGTTTAGGAACACATAACTATGACAACGGAGTTGGTCGTGAAAAAACTACTATTGGCTACAGCAGTGGTCGCAGCAGCAGGGGGCGCTGGCTACCTGTACCAAAACAATACTACCGCGAGAGATGCAGGCTCACTGTTAACGCAAGTTCCTGCAGATTCACTTATGGTGACGTATCAGACTGAACCTTTTAACCATTATAAATACATGAACGCATTCGGTACGGCGAATCAAGGCTCGATTGCAGAACTTTTTGCCGATGAACCACTGTCTCCACAACAGCAGTTTGCAGTTAACTTATTCGATGGATACCTAGAGAGTGCTGCGTCGCCAGAAACATTAAAAGCTTATTTGGGCACCGGGGAAAACATTAATCCTGTGTTGTACACAATTGGTATGGTACCGGTGTACAAAGTGGATATTGAAGACCCTGCCGCGTTATGGAAAACACTGGATCATGAAGAGCAGATGAGCGGCGCTAAGCATGAGTTGGTTAAGCTTGGTGAAGTCGAGTATCGTCGTTACGAGATGACTGATTCAATTGACCCGCAGGACGGTATTGGCTTGGTTGTAGCCGTGGTTGATAACGTGCTTACGTTAACGGTTGATGTTCCGCAACTGGGCGTTCAAAACCCGATTAAAATGGCATTAGGGCTTGAAGCACCAAGTCAAAATATTGCTGACAGTGGACGCCTTGAGGCGTTGCAAGCCAAATACGGTGAAAACAACAACTCTTTTGGTTACTTTGATCATCGCGAAGTGATTAAAGGTTTGACGACGAAAGATGGCAATATGTTTGCTCGTCAAATCAGCACGTTGGATGCAATAGATCCTGAACCAACTATTGAGGAAATGCGTTCACCAGCCTGCCATACTGAGCTTACTCAAGTTGCAGAAAACTGGCCTCAGTCCGTCGCGTTTGCAGAATACAAGATGAAAGGCGATCAGGCGTTCATTAAAGGTTCTTTTGTTGTTGAGTCCAACAATAAAGTGATTCTAGATGCGCTCAAGTCGATTCGTGGTGTATTGGCAGAGTCTAAAAGTGATAAGAGTTTCTTTAGTATGGCGCTTGGTTTAGACATTAATACGCTAGCGCCATCGATTGGTCAGATTTGGGCTGACTTGACCCAGCCTCAATATCAATGCTCTTTATTGACACAAATGCAGCAAGAGATGGGCGGCCAGAATCCAGCAGCCGCTGTAAGCATGGGGTCAGGCATGGTTAACGGCCTCAAAGGCTTAAGCCTGCAAATGTTTGATATCAAAGTAGATACTAATGCTCAGCATGGTGAAGTATTTAGCCAGCTAGATGGTATGTTGTCTCTTTCTGCCAATGATCCAATGATGCTTATTCAAACTGCGCAAATGTTCGT
The DNA here is from genome assembly GCF_033339895.1 of Vibrio sp. 1751. NCBI lineage: Bacteria > Pseudomonadati > Pseudomonadota > Gammaproteobacteria > Vibrionales > Vibrionaceae > Vibrio > Vibrio sp. 1751. The sequence continues at coordinate 25,822 of NZ_JAWOVM010000057.1, read as the reverse complement.
TCCTGAACTTGCTCAATTGCAAATTCAACCGGATAACCAACCTGTTAATGTCAGTGACCTATTAGAAATGCATACTGGCATGAAGGTGGACGTGTTTGCTCGTCTAAACGAAAACCATTTCACCCTTTACAGTGGTGATAGTGCTGCGGAAGCAAGCAAAGAAGTGATGGCGCAATCACTTTCTCCAAATGGCTTGTTCAGCTTTGATTTTGATTCAGAGCGTATTTTGGAAGTGTTAGAGAGTGCGTCGTCAATCACTGGGGAGCCGGTTCCGGATGATGTTGTCAAAAGCTTACAAGGCGAGCTTGTTGGTGGTATGACGATGGACGTGACAGACCAAGGTATTGGTTTTGAGTTTGATTACCGTGGTGCAACTAAACCTGTAACGGTTGCACAACAGTAACACATTGAGTAGAAAAAGGCGGCATATGCCGCCTTTTGTTATTATGTACCGCATTAAAAAGCGAGTGGGAAGAGCGACGCTTACTCATCTATTTGAGGATGAGAGTATTGCTGATATTCAGGTAACTCTTTTCTTAAGTTACCAAATGTCGCCCATGCACTTTCTTTTGAAAGTTTGTTGATCAGCCAGTTTGGCAATAGACCTCCGGGATCAGCAAACGCCTTGTATTCCACGAGTGTTGTATCGTTTGTGAGTTTTTGTAACTCCCAAGTCGCATCAACCGAGCGAATTCGAACATAACCATTTTGTTCAGCAAGATATGAGTCAGGTGCGCTTTTGATTTCTATGGTGAATCCCAGCTCATCGACCCAGTACTTTGAGTAGGTGACCATATCCCGATTTTTGGCAGGCCATGGTGCTTTAAACTGGGTGTAAACGATGTTCTCGGTGGCCGATATCTGATTTAAAACCCGGCTATGACTGGCATTGTCAATCCAGTTCGGGATGTTGTCACTGTCTTCCAGTAGCGTTAAAAATGCACCATAGCTGGTGGGTGTGAACATCCGGGCACGGATCTCAACTAAACCGTCACTATGTTCTCGGGAGTAAATTGTGATTCCATTCTTGTCACTCTCGAACTGCCAGTTCTCGTTGGCGCTCGCATCAGTACCAGCGGATATCAATGTGGCGAGTGTTACGGCGCCCATTCTTAAATGCAACATCATGTTAGTATCCGCCAACTTTTCCTAAATTTAAATTTATACGATTTGTTGTAGCTATAAGGACAATAGTATGTTTGTTGTTATTGTTCTGAAGGTTGCTCTGCACTAAAGCCACGTTGAATGTTGGTGAAGGTAAGCGATGCAAATATTACGATAACGATCGCTAGATGCCATGCTTGACTCAATCCAAGCTGCACCAGAGTTAAGCTGACCAATGAGGAGACGACCATTTGTCCACCACCAGACATTGCCGCTGCGGCACCTGCTTGCTTTTTATAAGGTTGCATTACCATCGCTTGTGCACAAGGTAGGGCAATACCATTACCCAAGATCATTAATAGCTGTCCTAGCATCAGAAATAGAGGCTCAACAGGGCAGAAAAATAACCATATTGCGGCAGCGAGGTGAAGAAATGGGGTGCAAAGCAGCATTTTTTTATTGCCAATAATTGGCCTTACTCGGTTACAAATCGTGGTACCACATAACATACCCAAAGCGGGAATGAGCGCCCATATCGCGTATTGAGCGGAGGTCATGCCAATTTGATCTTGCATGATAAATGGCATCACAGAGACTGTCGTAATCATTAAGCTGAAGTTTAACCAACTGATACTGGCGAAACTCATAAAGTAACGAGACGTAAGTAAGCTCTTGTATTGGAGTAACATTTTTCGGGGTGACGGAATGACAGAACGTTTTGTGATGGTTTCTGTGAACTTAAAGGCGATGATTACCCAGGCCAGCGAGACATAGCCCAATAGAGAAATAAACACCATACTCCAACCGAAGTGGAAGTTGATAAAGCCGCCAATCACAGGTGCAATAAGTGGCGTGATTGAAGCCGCCATGGCGATGTAAGACATTGCCACTGGGAGTTCATCCCCGCTAAATCTATCTCGAGTCGACGCCCTCGCGAGTACCGCGCAGCATCCTGTACCTAACCCTTGTAAAAAGCGCCCCATCACCATCCCTGTAAATGTGTCACTGAAGAAAATAATCATCAGCAGACCAGACATCGCGATGAGTAAACCGGTAAGTAATACTCTTTTTCGTCCTAAAGCATCTGACACTGGCCCGTAGATAAATTGAGAGGGGCCAAAGCCGAGCAAATAAATACTCACAAGTAGTTGAGCTTGGTCGAGGGAGATGGAAAAGTCTTTTGCTATCCATGGCAAAGAGGGCATGACTAGCCCCATGCTCAACTGGCCAACGCTAATAATAAGACAGGCGAGTAGTATAGTATGAGAGTTGATTGGGCGACTCATGACTGGTCTCCATTCAAACAACCTTTTTGGCGTCGTGATCTTAAGCCGCCTTCGTCATCCACTTCATTTAGCTTTGCTTTGACCCGCTTCACAGTCGATAGACTGACTTCGCATTGCTCTGCTACGTTTTGCAATGTGTAGCCTTCTAGCAGCAACGTTGCGATCTGTTGGTGTTTGGTTTTGTTTGCGGGGCGGCCGCGAAACTTCTGTTTCCATAATTCTGGCTGCTCTTTAATGGCCTGTCGCCCTTGCTCTGCGGCAAACAGGCGATGTTCAGTCTGCACTTTCCCATATCCAGATAACACTGTGAGTAGTGTTTGAGTTTGAACAGAACCTGGCTCAAAAGTTAGTGATTCACATACGGTTTTCAATGTTACCCCTTTATCGAGTAGCATTTTTATTGTGTTCAATGCTTGACTAAAGTCGCGACCAAATGCGGTCAGCCACCAGAGCACAATCGTATCCCCAGTTCTGACGGAATCGAGCAGTTGTAAGAATGCCTCTCTCTCGGTTGGAGGCATGCAACCACGAACCTTATCCTCAAAATGCTGAGCTTCGGGAGCAAAAGCTTTTAGAGTATTAAGGTGCTCTTGGTAAGCTCGATTTTTTGGCGAATAACGAGTGTAAAGATACGTGGTCATAAGGATTATGAGCCTTTTTTTGTTTGGTTCATATAGTGTAATAGCTCATAAATATACATGGGTTCATTAATGCTTACAACACTAAATGAGCCGTTTGGGAGTCAGAGGCAAATAAAAAAGCCAACCGAATGGCTGGCTATAGCTATTTAAGCTTTTGTTGTCTGGCGCTCGATTAACTTCACTGGCACCATCATTTTTACTAGGCTGCCGTTTTTCGTATTAATTTGATCAACAATGATCTTCACGCACTCGCGAGCGAGGCGACGGAAATCCTGGCGGAACGTGGTTAATTGATAGCTTAACCATTCTGTCTGAGGAATATTATCAAAACCAATGACTTGTAAGTCCTGAGGAATCCTCAACCCGCATTCTATACGGGCGATATCCATGACCGCCATCGCAAGGTTATCGGTTGCACAGAACACTGCTTCAGGCCGATTTTTGTCTGCCAGTATGGCACGGACTTTATCAAGTGAGCTCGCGTAGTCATAGCTGGCTTCAATGATGCGTGGCGTCTTGCCGGTTAGGTCTTCAAATTCAGAGCAGAAGCCGCTTTGGCGTTCGTCATTCGTAAAGGTTGGCACTTCTCCCGTCAAATAAACCGCGTTCTTCACGCCACTTTTGTGCAGAAGTTGCGCGGCTTGTTGGCCTGCTTCGTAGTTGTCACTGATAACGTAGCTACTCCTAGTACCTTCAACAACTCGTGCGTATTGAACAATTGGGATATTAAACTCTTCACATTCTTCATAAAGGGACTTATTGAAGGTTGCGGAAGCAGCAATGACACCATCGACGCGATACTGGAAGATATTTGGGATTGAGTGGCCCTCTTCTTCATCCACTTGCCATGGAATCAATACGGCAGAATAACCTTTTTTCTGTAACTCACTGGAAATTAACTGCAGTGTTTTCATATGGATAGGGTAATCCGCATCAGGAAACACCAAACCTATCAATTTCGATTCGTTTGTGGTCAGGCTACGTGCAAAGGCGTTAGGGCGGTAGTTAAGGGCTTTAGCCGCTTCAAAGACTTTTTGCTTGGTCTTTTCGGATACTGAGCTACCCGGAACAAACACGCGCGATACAGTAGATTGAGAGACGCCTGCCATCTTTGCCACATCTTTTGATGTGACTACGTGTTTAATTGATTTCATGAATAAAACTTAGTTGCCAGTAATTGAGGTCATAAGACTAGCATAAATAGGTACGTATTCATAAATGTTCTGACGGGGTATCCTAAGTAGAATAATGGCTTTGGAGTGTTAAAAAGCAAAATGTGGGTTAACCCATTCGATTTGCTTTGAGCTAGCACTAGATCTAGAGCGTAGATACTGTCCGTTTGTTGGACGTACAGTATCTACGTAAAGAACATTAATTTGCTTGTTTGACTGCAACTTTACGTTTCGGGGAGAGGAGTGAATACCCCATGTATCCGATGCAAGCGGTAGCGACAAGAATAGAGCAGCCACGCATAAAGTTAATCAGCATAGGAGCGTTGTCGGTAAACGCGTTGATCCCCCAAAGCATCACGATCGAGAATACAAACATCACTAGTAAGCCATAACATGGAGCATCGATTTTGCCGGGAACGACATACCAACCATCTTCCTTGATTGGTTTATTTAGACGAGCATATTCCGCTTGCTGGCCTTTCACTGTGTAAAGATGCATTTCATCTTGTTTACCCGTCAGGAGAAGGCTAGCAATGTAAGCGACAACGGCATTCACAAGGACGCCAATCACGCAATACCAAGGCCACGCAATATCGGTCGCAACGGCTACATACCAGATCACCAAGAAGCTAGCAGCAACGCCAATTAACAAGCCTTTTTCCGTAATGTGTTTTGAGTAGAAACCAAGGACGAACATACAGAAGCTCGCACCGACAAAGTAAGAGCCTGCCTTACTCAGCACTTCCAGTACCGAGCCTGTGCTGGTGGCAAACATGATCGCTGGAATGATGACCAAAATCGCCCACGCCACCGTGAAGAAACGCGATACCTTTAAGTAATGCTCTTCCGACTCGTTTTGCTTGTAGAAGCGTTTGTAAAAGTCAGCCACAGAAACGGTCGCCATTGAGTTAAATGCGGAATCGAGACTCGACATACTTGCCGCCAGAATCGCAGCGGCAATGATGCCCATCAAGCCTGGCATTCCATATTCACTCGCATAATGAAGAATGATGGTGTTGCCGTTTTCAAACTCTTTACCGTCGTAATAAGCGTTGAACAGGACGCCAAGCAAGATAAAGACAAAGTAAATAAAGAAGGCCACGTAGCCCATCATCAACATTGCCTTTTTCGCATCGCCCATGTTTTTCGCGGCCATACAACGTTGTACCATCATCTGGTTACCGCCATACACGGTGGTGTGGAACATCGTCATTGCGATAACGCCGGCCCATACAGTCGTTACTTGGCTTAGGTCAAAACTTGTTTGTAGGGCATCGGTCATTCCTTTCGCTTTGAGTTCTGCCATGACCTCCGTCATTGGAGCAGGCATGCCATTCCAAACGGCTTCAATGATGATGAATGCGCCAATAAATAAGATTACTGCTTGAATCACATCGGTCCAAATGACAGCCGCGATACCGCCCATTACGGTGTAGATAAGGGCAATTGCAGTGACGATCATGATGCAGTACATCACGTCGATACCAGTAATGAACTCTAAAATCATTGCTGTCGCGTAGAGTACGGCTGCCGAGCTCAATGCTTGTTTGATAAGGAAGATAAACGACAAAGTCAGTCGTGAAGCCTTACCGAAGCGTCGTTCTTGATACTCGTAGATGGAGGTTAAACCGTTGTTGTAGAAAAACGGCATAAACACAGCCACGATGAAGAAGATCACCAGCGGATAATTGAGGTGAATCGCGATAACCGACAGGCCTTCTTTGTAAGACCAAGCTGGCCCGCCAAGGAAAGACATGGCACTCACGTAAGTACAAACGACAGAAATACCGATCGCCCACCAAGGGATGCTCTTATCACCCAAAGCGAATTGGCTAGCTGAAGTGACTCGCTTACCAATCACCGCACCCAGTACTAGCGTTAGGGCGATGTATCCCCCAAGGATGCTCCAGTTAAGTGCGCCAAACTCATGCATAATTAGGTCCTTCTAACTGTTCTTTCATTTGTGCAAACACGTCATAGCCAAGTTGCAGCAGGATATGAACGATGTCGATCGCCACCCAGTTTTCCTTCAGTAAATCGCCTTCGCGTCGCCAAATGTCCATAACGCGAAGTTCGATGTGTTTTCCGGTTGGGGCAAGACCGAGCCAGCCACTGTGACCAGTGTGAGTACCATGCATATGTGGCCAACCACCTGTGGATACGTAGTCATTTTTGGCCAAAAAATTGACCTCAATATCGACACTTCGATCTGGGAACGCAAACACAAATGGCGCTTGATGGTGGTTACGGAAACCTTTGATACCGCGCGTAGTACCAATACCAGCAGGGCCGTACCACATGAAGTCATTGTGCCAGTAGTTTTCAAGATCCATCGAGAAAAGATCTTTGCCATCAAAACGACCCAAGCAAGACAGCATATCTTCAACCAGCTGGGCGCTCTTTTCACTTTCTTCCAAAGACACAACAGATTGTTGAATACCGTTAGAAGTTGCAGGAGAAGGAACCAAGCCATCGTGACCTAAGCTTTTACGAAGAGGGTTGCAGCCTGCTTGATTCATCGCGTCGATGAAGTCTGGGATCATGTAAGATTCGGTGATTTGGTCGTTCTCCACACACACCATTTCGGTGTAACGCAAGTAGAGTGTTTTCCCTGTTGCTGGGATGCCAAACAGTGGTTGTTCAAATGTACCGATAAAGTAGCCGGTAGAGTTGTACCAAGTGCGGCCTTCGTATTCGCCGTGCATAACAATTATTGGTCGGCGCTCGGCGTCAGGCAAAGCATTAACAAGTGGTGAGAGGAAAGATTCGTGGGTTGCATCTGGGCCATTAAGATCGTTCACAGGGTGCGCCACGCACCATTTTACGTCAGGGTTCAAAGTTTGCAGAGCGGCCTGTTTTTGCTCGATGTCTGCGGCTTTGAAGTAGTTCTGGTAGAACTGTTCGATGATGTTGAGTGACATGTTGCTTCCTTACTGTCTGTGATTTTAATAAATAGTGTTTAGTCAGCCGTTAGCCTTGCTGAAGCAGGATTTGCTTCCAGATTGCGGTCTCGTCAAACAAAGTGAATTCGCGACGAAGACCCCAAGGGCCAAACTCAGCGTGGCTGATCCCCATGATGTAAACCTCTTTTCCTGAAGGCTTACCAAACATCCCATATCCCTCATGCTTACCGTGCAAAGACCATCGAATTGCCGCGCGTGGTGACATCATGTCGTCATCTCGGCCAATACGATGGTGAACGGTAAATTGAGCATTTGGGAAAGACGCACGAAGTGCCATCCAAAAATGATCGACTTCCGAGTGTGATAGGGCAGTTTGACCGCCAGTGTATTCGCCGATGCAAGCGCGGTCGTACTCTTTCGGTACTATAGAGAACTCGGCATTCATAAGGCTTCTGAGAATTGCTTCATAGCGCTGACCATATTCGTTGTCGTTGCCTACGCCCAAATAAGGTCCAGGAATGTCGACTTCAGGTGTGAACGGAAATGGGCTTGATTCCACGCCACCTTCAAATTCGATTTGTTGGCGTGCAAACTCTTCTGACGTCATGCCCAGTTGTTTCGCGATATCGGCTTGATCGCGAATCAACCATTCGTCATTGATTTGGTTATTGATAGCGTGGCAATCCGCGATAATGCGGAAACGAAGTTTGCGGTTCGAGGCTTGCCCGTAGAAGCCGTTGCCACTGTGTGTTGCAGTAGAGATGATTCGATGAGAAGAAAGCATGCCTTGTTCCGGGGTGCCTGACCAAATGACGTCTTCGCCATATAGCGTGCGATCGGGAAACTCGGCCAGTGTCGCCATTGTTGCACTGATCACCCCTTCGTTTCCTTGAACGATAGAGAGTGGAGTACGCACAACAATGTCGGGAGAGTAGTAGTGTTCTAAGGTGTTTAAACCTCGGTCTTCCCAAATCTCTTTTGTGATACCAAGAATGTAGTCGGGAAAATCACGCCACTTTTCATCGAAGCCAACCATGGCCATAAATCACCTCCGTAATTGAATAATTATGTTTGAATTATGTTTTGATTACGTATTCAAAATATATCATGTTGCCATTTTGTCAATGGATTGTTTTTCGATTGTTTAAATAGCGTGCTGATGATCAGGTTTTTAACAATTGAGCAGAAAACAAACTAAAAAAGTACAGGTGAGATGGAAGCAATCTCTTATCGAGACGTGTTAATAAGAAAGGAGGTCAAAGTTTTTTGTATGAATTTTCTAATATATTATTGTTTTTTAATCGCTTAATTTTCTTGCTCTGTTTGAATGTAACCAAATGATTAAGCCAAAACTGATAATCATGCAGATCAAGGCACCCAAATGGACTTTATCGCTAATATTCAGCTATTTTGGTGTCAATTATCCTTATATCTTTCAAATTTTCCTTTTGCATACGAATGCTTAAAGGCTTTTTTATTAAATCGGAAGTAGATAACGAATAAGCCACTAGAAAGGTGTTTATCTAGTGGCTATAACAGTCATAAGCGCTCTATGAGTGCAACGATCAGGATAAAAGCGCAGGCAACGATAGCGAGATGGCAGGGATGAAGGTAATCAACATCAACGCCACTATCATTGCACCAATCCAACCCATGATGGCTTTAGAGAGCGACTCTATCGGTACTTTGCCTACCTGACTTGCCATAAACAGGTTGGCACCCAGAGGAGGCGTAACAAAGCCAATGGCCAAGTTCACGATCATCACGATACCAAAATGAACGGGGTCCATGCCGAGTGCTGACGTTATGGGCAGCAGAATTGGCGTGAGAATAACAATGGCCGCCAGCGTTTCCATAAAGGTACCGACGAGCAACAACAGGACATTGATGCAAAGCAGTATCAGCAGTTTGTTTTCGGTAATCGATAGAATGAACTGAGCGATCTCGGTCGGTAGACGTTCTAGGGTCAATATGCGGCCAAACGTCACGGACGCACCCACAATGACGAGCACTGCGCCAACTAACAGTGACGACTCTAGAATGATTTTCACAACTTGCGCTGGTTTGAGCTCTTTATAAACAAACATGCCAAAGAATAAGCCATAGAGCACGCCAATCGCTGCGGATTCGGTAGGCGTGAAGATACCGGAATAGATACCGCCGAGAATGATTACGGGTAGTAGCATTGCCCAACTGGCTTCTTTTAGAGCATCAAGACGCTCTGACCAAGTGGCTTTGCGTTCGTTACCTGTGTAGCCCCGTATTTTTGAGACAATTAGACAATAGCCGATCAATACCATACCGACGACCAAGCCAGGAATGATGCCTGCCATGAACATTTTAGTTACCGAGACTTCAGCTGTGATCGCGTAGACGATCATCACCACAGAGGGTGGAATAATGACGCCAATTCCGCCGGAAGAGGCTATCAAGGCACCGGCAAAGCTGCGGTCGTAGCCTTTCTTCACCATAGATGGAATCATCGTCAGGCCGATAGCGGCAACAGTGGCAGACCCCGTACCAGAGATGGAAGCGAAGAACATGCACGCCACAATGGCGACGATGCCAAGCCCACCAGTAAAGTGGCCAAAGAAGACCTCCGCCACGTGTAATAATCGTTTTGAGATCCCTCCTTGGCTCATAAGGTTACCTGCCAAGGTAAATAGAACGACGGCGAGGAGAGGGAAAGAGTCGAGCCCTGTTACCATTCCTTGGACTAAAAACTCGATGTTAAGAAACGGCAGACTGAGTATCGCGACCATACTGGCTGCCGCCAGAGCAATACCGACCGGAACGCCAATGAGCAGAAGCAGACCAAAGCTGCCAAACAAAAGTGCAGACGTCATGCGTTAAACTCCAATAGTCGGTTAGAAGTACGATACTTTGCTTTGATATGGCGATAGCGTTGGCGAGAAAAGCGAACTCGTTCATTGCTGGTGGAGCACGCGTTCACACGTTGATAAATGCTTGTCACTAGGCGCGCGCAGCTTAATAGTGCGCAAACTAAAACAGAGGCATACAAACACGCAATAGGAATTTCCATTGCGGGTGCAATCTGACCGAGTTGCAGGCTGCGGTTTATAACCTTAAATCCAAACCAGGCGACAGTTGCACTAAAGGCAAGGTAGATAAGATCAGAGACAATCAAACTGAATTGCGTCCAATTGCCCGGAAGTTTATCGATGAACACACGAATGCGGATGTGTCGATCATCTCGGATACAGTAGCTGATGCTCAGGTACATCGCCCATACGAATAAATAACGAGCCAGCTCTTCAGCCCACGCGATCGTTGCATCGAACAGGCGTAGGGCGATTTGCAAGCACAGTAAAGTTGTCATCGTTGAGATCGCGATAACGATAAGGGTTGGTTCTAGGTATTTGTCTAGTAAGCGAAACCACTTCATGTTCACCTCCAAAACGAGAAAGCACGACCTGTTGCCAGATCGTGCAAAAGAGTGGGAGTTATAGGCGTTCTATCTCGGCCATCACGTTGTCAAACAAGTCTTTACCCGTTTTACTGCGCAAGTCCTGGTACACGGCCGCATTCATTTTCTCTTTCATGATGCTGCGTACCTCGTCTGGGACGATGTTAACCGTCATGCCTTTTGCTTCGAGCTCTTTGATTACTTCTTGGTTTTGCTGCGCGGCGAGCTCACGCTGTTTTGCGATGGTTTCTTTGCTTACTTCACTGATCAGCGCTTGTTGTGCGGCCGGCAGTGAATCCCAAAACGATTTGTTCATGAACAACACGTAGTTGGTGTATATATGGTTAGTTAAAGAGAGGTACTTTTGTGCCTCGTAAAAACGTTCGGCATAAATAGAGTAGATAGCACTTTCTTGAGCGTTAATCAGGCCTTGTTGTAACGAGGTGAAAATTTCTCCCCAAGACAGAGGTGTTGGCGCAGTACCAATAGATTTCCACGCGCTTATTTGAGTGGGGTTAGATGCCGAGCGAATCTTTAGCCCTTTCAGGTCCTCAATACTATCAATTGGCTGTTTGTTGTTGGTCACGCTACGAAAGCCGACCTCCATAAAGCCAAGTCCATGAAAGCCTTTTGATTCCATAGCATTCAACAATGGTTGTCCGATCTTCTCACTGTCGAGCGCTTTGTGTGCTTGCTCTTCGCTATCAAAAAGGTAGAACACGTCGAGCACGTTAAACTCTGGGACGTAGGGAGAGAGTAAAACTGACGCACCAAACGTCATTTGTAAGTTGCCTTGCTGTACGAGTTCAGTCGTCTCACGCACATCGCCTAGTTGTCTCGCCGGATAGATTTCAACTTCTATCTCACCGTTTGAGCGAGCTTCCACTTCTTGTTCGAAATAGAGCATTGCTTTGTGTACGGGAGAGGTTTCTTGACTGTCATGAGCAAGACGAATAACACTGGTTGCAAACGTATTCATACTGCTAAATGCAAGCCCCAGTGCGGTAAGTGAAGTAAGGATTACTTTCTTCATCGTTCTTCCTTGTTTCTGGTATGACCTGCCATTGGTATTCGTCGGCAAGTCACACAACTTTTTATGTTTTTATAAATTAGTTGAGCAATTCATATCCATTTTGCATACGAATCCAAAATAAAACATTAAAGTAACAAGTCAATAACAAGATTGATAAATTGATGAGGAATTAAATAACGATTGGTGAAAATTTAATCGTGATCACAGAAAATGCCTTACTCGAAAGCAAGGCATTTTGTTTATGAAGAATGAATAAAAATGGATTTATTAAATGGTGCTACTACGTTCGATCAAGGTGCCTTGCTCGAAAAGGTATTCGCCAGTTGCATCCAGGTTGCCGTTGATTCGATTCATCAAATCTTCAACCGCTCGTTTAACAATTTTGTCGACTGGTTGAGCAATGGTGGTCAAATCATAGCTCGGCCATGCAGACATCGGAATGTTATCTACACCCATCACAGAGAAGTCTTGGGGGATCTTTGCTCCGGCTTGTCGCAAGCCATCCATCACACCCATGGCGAGGATGTCGTTTGCACAAAAAATTGCATCGGGTTTGCTAGTGTGCGACAAGATCGCTTTCGCCGCTTCTAAGCCTGCTTCAAAGCTGTACTTGGCTTGGATAAAGGTTGGTGACGGGGAGCCGAGTTCTTGCAATTTTGAAGAGAAACCCAGCCAACGCTCTTCACTGGTCATGGAGCCAGCATCGCCACTGATATAAGCACACTGTTTTGCGCCTTTCTGCGTTAAATACTCGGCTGCTTGTTGGCCCGCCAATCGGTTATCAATACCAGAGCTATTGGCATTAATACCCTCGGCGTAGCGGTTAATCAAGCTTAAATGAACGCCAAACTTTTCGCATTGGGCAAACGCGCGTGAGGTTAAACGGCTGGTGGCGATAACGAGTCCGTCCACTTGGTATTCAATGGCGCGTGAAATGGCGAGATCGAGGTCGTCCTTGTCGATAGGGCAAAGCACAACTTGTCCGCCTCGCTTTTGAATTTCGACAGCCAAAGCACGAGATTGCATGTCGTACATTGGGTTTGATTCGCTATCTAACGCAATCGCCACTAAGCCTGAACGATTCGAAATCAGACCTCGGGCGATGGCATTCGGTGTGTATCCGAGCTTAGCTGCGGCATCCATCACCATTTTGCGTTTCTTCTCGCTAATACTCGCAGTCGGGCTGAATGCTCTAGATACCGTCGATTGAGAGACGCCGAGCATCTTCGCGACGTCGATCGAAGTTACTTTCGCTTTAATGGTGATACTCCTTATTTAAGGCCATTGAACCTTCTCATACGTGCTGAGTGTATGGGCTAGGGGATTTCTGTGTCTAGAGCATTACATTGATAAGGCGTAAATATCAGAGAAAACTCAAGAATTCATCACATTTCTCTCTTGCTTGAAGCCATCAATGATCATTTTGTGTTCAGACCCAACACAAAAGAAGCTAACGCCGAGTTCACGCCATTCCCGAGCTTGTTGAGCCGTCGAGACAAACATGCCAACAGGTTTATTGGCGGCTCTGGCCGCTTCGATTACTCGCATACTTGCTTGTGCGACTTTCTCATCATGAACGCTATCAGCACCATAAGCGACAGTGAGATCAACTTGGCCAATGAAGAGCGCATCAATTCCTTCAACATTGGCAATCGCTTCAACATTTTCAACCCCTTGAGGGTCTTCAATTTGTGCAATGACAATCGTATTCGCACGGCTGTCTTTTAAGTGTTCAACCATGGGCTTAGTGGCGTATTGCGCTGCTCGACTGGAACCAGCATACCCTCGGCCACCTTCGCCGTAATGGCAGATTTTCGCCAGTTGCGTCGCTTGCTCAGCAGTACAAACATGGGGAATTTGTACACCCGCCGCGCCACAGTCAAGCGCGTTCAAAATGGTTGAAGGAGCGCTGTCTTGTACTCGTACCACGCACGCGAGGTCATTCGCTCTGGCCGCCATGATGCACAGATCAAGCGAGGAACGATCGAAAGGTGCGTGCTCTGCATCCAGTACCACAAAAGGCAACTCTGCCAGTGCCAATACCTCGATAATGTGAGGATGAGGGGTTTTAACAAATGTACCTAATAGCGTTTCTTTAGTCAGACGTTGCTTAAAATTGCTCATAATTCTCTCCTTTGCAAAGGTATGCAAAAACTAACACGGTGAAATGTAAATGATGAGTAAAAATGATGTGATCTAAAACTCATTTTTGATTAAAAATTAAACTCAATCAAGGTCCTTATTACTTACTTTTATTTGTTTAAATTAATCAATACAAAGGCTTAAGGGTGGTTTTTTTGGTTTGTTGACTTAACTTGTCAAATGTTAATTAAGTGTTTAATCTGATTTTGCATTCGTATCCAAAAGCATAAAAATAACCGTTCGTCAGCCTCAATGTTCAAGGAGAAACCCAATGGCACGCATTTTAAAAAACGGAATCACTGAAGAAGCATCAGCATCAAACGACGCAAAAGTGCGTCAGATTGTTGAAAACATTCTTGCTGATATTGAATCGAAAGGTGATAGCGCTGTACGTGAGTTGTCTGAAAAGTTTGATAACTGGTCGCCGGAGCAATTCCGCCTGTCAGAAGAGCAAATCCAAGCCTGTGTGGATGCGCTTGATGAATCGACTCGTCATGATATCGAGTTCGCTCAGCAACAAGTTCGAAACTTTGCTCAAATTCAACGTGACTCAATGAAAGACGTCGAAGTAGAAACCATGCCTGGTGTGGTACTGGGGCATAAAAATATTCCAGTCAACAGCGTGGGTTGTTACATCCCTGGCGGTAAATACCCATTGGTTGCATCCGCTCACATGAGTGTACTGACGGCGAAAGTCGCGGGCGTAAAACGTGTTATTGCTTGTGCGCCACCGTTTAATGGCCAGCCGAATGTGGCGATTGTCGCTGCGATGGCAATGGCGGGTGCGGATGAAATCTATTGCTTCGGTGGTGTTCAGGCGGTAGGTGCAATGGCTCTGGGGACGGAGACTATTGCACCGGTCGATATGATTGTAGGGCCGGGTAACGCATTTGTAGCAGAGGCAAAACGTCAGTTGTTTGGTCGCGTCGGTATCGATTTGTTTGCAGGCCCAACGGAAACCCTAGTCATTGCCGATGAGAAAGGCTGTGACCCGGAATTGGCAGCGGCAGACTTGCTTGGTCAGGCTGAGCATGGTTACAACTCTCCCGCTGTATTGTTGACCAATAGCGAAACATTTGCGCAAGAAACCATCAAAGAGATCGAACGTCAGTTAACCATTCTCCCAACGGCTGAAGTTGCGGGTAAAGCGTGGGCAGATTACGGACAAGTGATTGTGTGTGATAGCTACGAAGAAATGGTGGAAGTGGCAGACGATATCGCTTCTGAACACGTGCAAGTGATGACGGAAGATCCTAAATACTTCCTAGATAACATGACCAACTACGGTGCCTTGTTCCTAGGTCGTGAAACCAACGTTTCTTACGGCGATAAATGTATTGGTACCAACCATACACTGCCAACGAAGAAAGCGGCGCGATACACCGGTGGTCTTTGGGTAGGTAAATTTATCAAGACCTGTACTTACCAGCGTGTAACGGAAGCTGCGTCGCTAAAAGTCGGTGAGTACTGCTCTCGCTTGTGTGCACTCGAAGGTTTTGCTGGCCACAAAGAGCAAGCGGATATTCGTGTGCGCCGTTACAAAGGCAAAGTGGAAGAGGCGTAATATGTCGAAACTTGCCTTAGTCACAGGCGGCAGTGGCGGACTGGGTGCCGCCATTTGTCGCAAGCTAGCTGAATCGGGATATCGCGTAATTTTGACTTACAACAGTAATCAGAAAGCGGCCGAGGATGTGCTTTCCTCGCTGCCACGTAACGAGCATCTAGCATTCAAATTGAACGTGGCAGATTCTAGTGCGATTGAACAGCTTAAACATCAAGTCAGTGAAATAAGCGACAAGCTGGATTTGTTGGTCAACTGTGCGGGGATGACGAAATTCGTCGCGCACTCTGATTTGCAAAGTTTAGATGACCAGCTGTTTGACCAAATTTTCCAAGTGAACGTCCGTGCGCCTTTTGCCATGGTTCGAGCGTTTGAGCCTTGGCTTAAGCAAGCCAATGGTTGTGTGGTGAACATTACTTCTATCGCGGCACAGACTGCGATGGGGAGCAACATTGCTTACTGTGCAAGTAAATCTGCCGCGGAGAACATGACCCGTTCTTTAGCTCGCGCTCTGTCTCCCGAGGTTCGAGTTCTGGCTGTTGCTCCAGGGCTTGTCGACACTGAGTTTGTCAAAGGCTTGGATGACGCATGGCGTAATCAACAAGAACAATCCACACCGCTTAAGCGTTTAGCCAATGATGAAGAAGTCGCTCAAGCCGTGTACGCCGCGGCAGATCTTCTGACCTTCTCGACAGGCAATACCATCGCGGTTGATGGTGGGCGACCTTTAGGTCTGTAACTAACAATTCAAAGGCTAGGTCCAAACAAGGACAACAAGGATTTACAATGACTCTACAATCTAAAATGAATAATAATCTGGTCCGCTACATGGAACTGATTCCGGGTACGAGTGCGTTTATTGATGCGCGCACGCCAGGCAGTGATCTGAAAGATAACTTCTGCATTATCGGTGCTGGGGTGGCAGAAAGCAGTCGTCAGCATGTTCATATTCGCGATACGGCGGGCTTTAACATTGGTGCCGCAGGCCAACCGCCGGGCATCAAAAATTCGTTGCACTCTCATCGTACCGCCGAGCTTTTCTTGGTGTTCAAAGGTCAGTTCCGTTTTTATTGGGGGAACGATGGAGAGCATGAGGCGGTGTTGTCTCACGGTGACGTCATCTCGATTCCAACCAATCTCTTCCGTGGATTTGAAGTGGTTGGCCGCGATTACGGCTTTATGTTCTCGGTACTTGGCGGCGACGATTCAGGTGGCGGCGTTATTTGGCATCCAAACGTTATTAAAGACAGTCAAGGTTATGGTTTATACCTCAAAGCCGATGGCACACTCGTGGACACCATTAATGGCGACCCGGTGCCACAAGAATCAGAATTGATGCCGCTGCTTACCGAAGAAGAGCTCGCGACCTTCGATACCTACACCGCAGAAGAGATGATGCCATTTGTCGCTCTGCAAAAAGATTATCGTGAAATCAAAGGCGATTTCGGCGGAAGCAACGTGAAACAATACGCCTTAACGGGTCATCCTTTGGCGAGTTATGACTTCCAAGTAAAGAGTGAAGATGAAGTGAGCATCATGGCTTATGAGCTTTCTGAAGGTGGCTCGATTCCTCAACACTGCCGAGAAGAAAAACAAGTACTTATCAACTTTGATGGCGATACAGAGGTGGTCCTCACGCATCAAGGCGAACAAGCTAATGTTGTTTTAACGCGCGGTGATGTGCTGAATGTTCCAGAAGGTGCGTCTTATTCACTGACGAACTTGCGTGGTAATAGTTTGACGTATTGCATTCTTGGGTCTGATCAACCAAAGCCGCTGGCAGGAGAATAAAATGACGCAACCCACCTCGTTAGTTTGGCTACCCGGACTACTTTGTGATGGCACATTGTTTGAGGAAGTCAACCGAGCGTTGCCAAGTTGGGTTGAGCCTTCATGCCCGACGCTGGCCTCATTGCCGTCAATGGAACAGCTGGCGCAGAAAGTGTTGCAAGACGCACCGCAGGAGTTTGTCTTGGGTGGCCTATCAATGGGTGGGATTCTTGCCTTTGAGGTGTACCGCCAAGCGCCAGATAGAGTCAGAGGTTTGGTGCTAATGGACACCAACGCGGCGGATGAAAAGCCAGAGGTGACACAAAAGCGCGACGCACTGGTTAGTCGAGCGCTAAGTGGTGAATTTGAAAGCATTACGCCTGATACTCTAATGCCTGTGCTGATTCATCCAAGCCGTTTGCAAGACAAAGCGTTAACTGAGCGTATAGAAGGCATGGCGGTCAATGTAGGTTTGGAGGCATTTGAAGCACATGCTAAAGCGTTAGCAACTCGCCCGGATGCTCGACCTTTATTGGCGGACATTCAAGCTCCTACGTTGGTGATAACAGGTAAAGAAGATAAGCTTTGTCCGCTAGACAATCATCTGCTCATGGAGCGATGCATCCCAAACGTCACGCTTCATGTTATCCCTGAGTGTGGGCATCTATCTACGCTTGAGCAGCCTTTAATTATTAGTGAAGTGATGACTACTTGGCTTCAAGATAACTTTGCTTAGTGTTGATAAGAACTTCATCACTCACCACCTTAAGGTTACTTGGGTATAGGTGGTGAGCGATGAGTATTATCAGAAGTAGTAGCGAATACCTGCCGCGAATTGATCATCACGGTTTTCGAATTTGCTGCCATCGTACTGATCTTTACCTAGGTCGAACTGGTATTCAGTCCAAACTAGGAATTTGTTCTTCTGGAAGTGGTATTCAAGACCAGGAATCAGCAAGTTACGCTCGTAGCCTTGTGTCTCGTCACCGCGATCTTCCATGTAGTTGTAGTTCAACGTTGGGCGTAGGCCGTTATCGAAGTGGTAGTAAGTGTAGATTTCGCCACCTAGGGTATCGAACATTACGTCCGTACCGCCTTGGCTCACTGCTTCCCAGTTTTCGCCAACGTGGAAAGTCGCACCTGCGTAGAAGCCACCGTTGCTGTAGTTTGCGCCCAATAGCATGATGCGCATGTTGTCGCCGTTTTCTACGCCAACCACGCTTGCGTCTAAATCAGCAACTTCATTTTGATGGTAAGCCGCACCAAGTGTTACGCCATCAACCGGTTTGTAAGTGATAGACGCACCCATGCCGTTTTTCAATGAGGCTGTCGCATTGCTTGCTAGAGCAACATCTTCACGCGTGGTTTGGTAAGTAAAGCCGTAGCTCACTTTTTCATTAATTGAATTACGGTACGTAATTGAGTTTTCTGCACGACCAGCACCGGATGCGATACCCCAGTCAGCTAGGTTGTAAACACCTGAGCCACGAGTACCGAATACACGACCTAAATCGGTGTACCATGCTACGTCGTAGAAGGTAGACCACTGCTTAGTACCCGCAGCAATCTTGCCGTATTTTTCGTGATCAACACCTGCGTATAGCAAGCGGTCGTAAATGTTGTCGCCGTTCGCGCCAGAGTTGTAGCCCCATTCCGCGTGACCGAAACCAGTCCAGCCGTTATCCAGACCCATTTGGCCTTTCAAACCGAAACGTGAGCTGCCGCTGTTCCATTCGCCGTTGTCATCACCGCCACGGTCTTGGTAGCGAAGATCGAAACGGCCATCGATGGTTAGGCTGTCGCCAGCGTCATTAACAAAAGTGTGTGCAGCAAAGGCTGAGCTAGAAGTAAGCGCTGCTAAAATCACTGCAGAAAGGGTCGACTTTTTCATCATCAATCTCATTATTCAGGGCGCAGAAAGCCACCGTGCGTTCATGCCCGTTTTGAATAAGGGTTCTATCTTGAGGTTGTGCCCCATCCTTGAGGCACGAGTTGGGAGCATGTCGCCTGAACCGAGAGGGGATTCAGGCAACATAAAGGCGGGTTGACAGTCCGCCCCTAGGACTTCTTATAGAGAAGGGTTTAGGATCTGTTGAGTACGCTCGAACACGTCTAGACCTTGCTGTTTTAGCCAGTAAGGTAGGTCGATCAGTACCCAGTTCTCAGATAGCTTGTCGCCGTCACGGTAGTAAACGTCAACCACTTGCATGTCTGCGCGTACTTCACCACCTGTCATACCTAGGAAACCACCGATTGGCGTGTTAGATAGGTTTGGCCAGCCGAAGAAACAAGAGAAGTTACCTTCTGCGAAACGACATACGTGGCCGTTAAACTTCTTGTCTTTCAGGTTGTTACGGAACGGCAATTGGTGCTGCTGTTGGTAACGAGGGATTGTGTAAGACGCACCGATACCACATGGACCGTACCAGATCATGTCTTTAGACCAGCTCTTCTCAAGAACTTCTGGTGGGCAACCCATAGCACCGCTGTCGTTTAGTGCAGATAGGTCATCAACCATCTTGTTCACTAGTGCTAGTGTTGCTACGCCTTCTTCTGGTGCTGCGTCTTCGAACAGTAGACCGTCGTGGTTACGAGGACCAGGGTATACGAAGTGCTTACCTGTTGATGGTGGTAGTGGGTAACAACCCGCTTGGTCCATTGCACCTAGAAGGTCTAGGAATAGGCCAGTCTTAGTGATCTTGCCGTTTTCAACACAGTTAAATTCTGCGTAACGGATGTTCATGATTTTGCCAGTTGGGCGCATGCCTAGGTATTCAGCGTCGAATAGACCCATGAAGTGACCCATGCTCATTACCCAGATTTCACCTGATGTTACTTCGTTCTCACCACCGATGAAGATGTCTTGACGACGCTGCATGCGAGTCATTGATTTCATCAAAGGAGCCCAGAAAACGTCAGCCGCTGCTTGAGCGCCTTGTTGCTCACGGAATGGGTAAACACCACGCCATAGGTAATCTTCTGAAGTGTGTGCTTTTAGTACTTCTGCCACGTTCTCGTGAGTTGCGTTTTCCATTGCGCTGAAGTATTCACGTACAACGCGTTTCGCTTCTTGATATTTAGACATAATAAACTCTCTTATTTGCTGTCGAGTCGGCTTTGGGAACAGGACTCGAAATTAAGTTTTTCATCCGGCCGGGGAGCCAGCCGGAGTTCTTGAAATTTAGTTACGCTTTTGCTGCTTCGGCTTTTTTGCTCTTATCGAACACGCCACCTTTTAGTGTCTCTGGCAGTGATAGCCATAGAAGACCAGCAAGGATCCATACGATTGGTGAACCCCACATTGCGGTTTGTAGGTCGGTACGTTCTTGGATGAAGATAAGTACCATTGGTGCCCACATACCGAGGATACGACCGCCGTGGAATAGCGCTGCGCCGTAGCTACGTAGGTGTGCTGGGAACAGTTCTGAGAAGTAACCACCCCATACCGCTGAAGAAGACAGACCGAAGTTGTAAATCAGGCCGAGTAGAGCCAGCATGTTTAGGCCGCCAATCACCATGTCGCCAGGTGCAACAAAGAAGATTGAAACCATGATGCCCGCGAGGATGAAGCCAAATGCGTTCACCTTACGACCGAATTTGTCAGCCGCCCAACCCCAGAACCACGCACCAAAAAGTGAGCCAAACGCTGAGATAGAGAAGATGAGACCGATGGTTGCACCGTCGAACATACGTACATCACGTAGGTAAGTGGTTACGAAGCCACCAAAGAACTGGAAACCGTAGAAGTTAAGGCCAGCCAGCAATAGACACGTTAGTGTGATCTTACGGTAAGGCTTGCTTAGCATTTCGCCCCAAGAGCCTGTTTTCGCTGGTGCGTCTGATTCTTCCGCTTTTGCTTGTTCTTCTTCACCGTAAGCGATCACTTTGCTGTCGCTAGGTAGCACAAAGATCATGACCACAGCGGCTGCCAATGGTGGGATACCACCAACAAGCATTAGGCTTTCCCATGGTGCATCAATGCTTGCAATAAATGCTGCATACGCACCCATTACCATCAGTGCTACAGAGAACATAGAAGACGCGAATGCCGTCAACTTACCACGTACCGTTGGCGTAAATAGGCCGATCATCAAGCTTACTGCCACGGTGAAGTAACCACCCAGTGACAAACCAATGATGAAACGCATTGCTGCCCATGTTGTGTAGTCGGTGAACATCATATTGATGATCGTTGCGCCACCGTTTAGGGCTGTGATGGTAATAAGAGTGGATTTCTTACCAAATTTTGTTGCGAACCAAGCACAGCTCAATGCACCGATAAGCGCACCAACCGACTGCCATGTATAGAACTGGGCAGTGTCTGACAGGCTAATACCATCATACGCTTCAACGATGTATGGGCGTACGTAGTCAATAATTACAAAGTTATAACAATAGAAAAAGTAACCAACCAGTATCGCTAGATAGGCAGCTACCCTTTGAATCATAGGAACTTCGCTCATGTGTCTTTTGGCATTCATGACCGATAAACCTCTATTTCACTTAGGATTTGTTGCTATTCAAACTTAAAGAACACGATCTTATTGGGATCATCTTCGATTTCGTGTCGTGGTGAATCATAGTTTTTTTAAGGTCATTAGATCCGTGATCAATATCAATTTTAAAATGAATGCGTACCCAATTAGTGGTTTTTAGTGATGGGAGTCTCATTAAATCGGTCTTTTTGGCATTTTTGAATATATAATCGTCTATATTGGTGATTGTAGTCACATTTATGGTGGGATTATCGTTTAGATATGCTTTTTTAAAGTAATATCCAAGCACAAATAATTAGCACCCAGAATTATGGAAACCCTGAAATGGTTACGTACTCAAGTTTTGTGGTGATTGCGTTATACGTGTTAATCACCATATTAATCAGCTATTTAGTGAATAAGCGCTACAGCAATGGTGACGACTTTTCTACGGGTGGAAAGCAATTTGGCTGGTTTACGGCAGGTGTTTCGATACTTGCGACTTACATTAGTGCGATGACGTTTGTAGGGATGCCTGGTTGGGTTTATAGCTCTGGCATGGAAGCGATGAGTATTCACCTTAACTATCCCATCGTTATCTTTTTCACTGTTATTTTCTTTGTGCCTGTCTTTTATAAGCTGGGTCTGACTTCGATTTATGAATACCTTGAGCACCGCTTTGGGGTGTACGCAAGAACCATCAACTCGATTGTGTTCATTGTGGTTCAATGTATCTCTGCGGGTGTGATTTTGTATGCCGTGGCGCTGATCTTAGTGCAAGTTCTGCCTATCAGTATTTCTGAAGCCATTATCTACATTAGTATTTTCACCGCTTGCTATACCTATGCGGGCGGGATTTCCACGGTTATCTGGACCGATATGTTGCAATCTGCAGTATTGGTTGCGGGCAGCATCGCTATCTTTGCCATTCTAATGACAGAGATTAATGCGGCAGATTACCTTTCTCGTGATCACCTGAATATCATCAACTTAGACTTTGATTTGGGTGTAGATACCACACTATGGGCTGGCGTGGTTGCTGTGAGCTTTTTGCATTTGAGTGTGTACGGCACCAACCAATTGATCATCCAACGCACGTTAGCGACGAGATGTGAAAAGACCGCGCAGAAATCGATGCTGTTGTGTGGTTACGGTGCGTTTTTCGTGTACTTGTTCTTCGCGGTACTCGGTGTTCTTCTAAGTGTTTTCTATCAAGATCAATCGTTTGAAAACAGCAATGAAGTGATTTTGGATTTCGTCTTCAACCACACTAACCCAATCGTCGTTGGTTTGATCATTTCCGCATTGGCGGCCGCCGCAATGTCGACGCTGGATTCGACCTACAACTCAATGGCGACCGTCGCAACGTTCGATATCTACAAGCGTTTCGTTCGCAAAAGTGCCGATGATGAGCACTACGAAAAAGTCGCGAGAAAGATGAGTTTGCTCGCTGCGGCCATGGTGGTAGTGCCAGCTCTTCTCGCGGTATCGAATGAATCGGTACTCAAAACCATCGCTAGCCTGACTTCTATCTTCGTTGGTATCCGATTGGGTTCATTCGTGCTTGGTTTATTCTGGGCGAAAGCCAATGAGAAAGGCGTGATCGTTGGCAGTATCATGAGTGTGATTGCGGTATTTACTGCGATGTATCTCGACGTGGCTTGGCCGTGGTTCGCGCCAATTGGTACGTTCGTCTTCCTTTTGTTTGGTGTGTTAGTGAGTCGTCGTTGGGGCGCGGTGACTGCCGAGCAACAAATCTTTATCAATAATCAAAAACATCTTTTTGCAAAGCCAACCGCAAGCCATTACGGATTGTTGGTGTTCGCTGTGGCGACCATCGCTGCTTGTATGGTTCTCCCTGATTGGCTTTATGCTGCATTGTCGTAATAGGTAAGTTTATGCTGTCCATCTTTGATATTTACAAGATTGGTGTGGGCCCTTCTAGCTCTCACACCAATGGTCCAATGATCGCGGGTTACCACTTCACTCGTTTGATTGAATCGAACTTGGCAAAAGTGGTTCGTATTCAGGTCGATTTATACGGCTCACTCTCGTTAACGGGGATTGGTCACCATACTGACCGTGCAACCATTTTGGGTCTGTTGGGTAACAAACCAGATACCATCAAAATCGCTTCTGCGAATAAAGCGATGCGCAAGGCGATTGAAGAGGGCATGATGTCTGTCGATGGCCGTCATGAAATCGAATTCAACTACAAAACGGACATGTTGTTCCATGAAGAGAACCTTCCTCTGCATGAGAATGGAATGACGATTACTGCGTTAGATGCGCACGGCAATCAGGTTGGGTTTGAAACTTACTACTCTATCGGTGGTGGTTTCATCGCAACGGCGGATGAACTGCAAAATGGCAGTGCGACTGCACCCGTAGAAGTAGAGTTCCCATTCTCCAGTGCAGACGAAATGTTGGCACAGGCTGAGAAGAATGGCATGAGCCTCGGCGGCATGATTCTGAAAAACGAACAAGCATTTCAGGATATGGAAGCCATTAATCAACGCGCAGAACAGATCTGGCGTGTGATGACGCGTTGCATGGAGCGTGGTTTCGAGACAGAAGGTATCTTGGACGGCGGCTTGAACGTGACCCGCCGTGCGCCTAACTTGCTGAAGAAGCTTGAAGCAAATGCAGCAATTGAAAACGATCCAATGGAAATCATGGATTGGATTAACCTGTTTGCTTTTGCTGTGAGTGAAGAAAACGCGGCTGGTGGACAAGTCGTAACGTCGCCAACCAATGGTGCGGCGGGTGTGATTCCAGCGGTATTGATGTACTACCATCGCTTCATCAAAGAGCTCGATACTAAACAGCTTAAAGACTTCCTTGCTGTATCCGGTGCGATTGGCATTTTGTACAAAACTAATGCGTCTATCTCGGGTGCCGAAGTGGGTTGTCAGGGCGAAGTTGGCGTGTCTTCTTCCATGGCGGCAGCTGGCTTGACCGCGCTGCGTGGTGGCAGCAATGAGCAAATTTGTATTGCGGCTGAGATTGCCATGGAGCACTCACTAGGCATGACTTGTGACCCAATTGGGGGCTTAGTGCAAGTTCCGTGTATTGAGCGTAATGCGATGGGTGCAATGAAAGCGATCAATGCTTCTCGCATGGCATTAAAGCGTAATAGTAAATGTTTGATCTCGTTGGATAAGGTGATTGAAACCATGTACCAAACGGGCAAGGACATGAACAAGAAATACCGCGAGACGTCACTGGGTGGGTTAGCTTTGATTCACCTAGCGCCGCCTTGCGAATAATGAGTTAGGCACATCTAACCAACAAAAAAGCCGAAGCACTGAGATGCATCGGCTTTCCTTTTTTGGAGCGTTTATAACTTAGCTATGCGTTTGCTCACCTTTTGGTGTGCTTTGGTTTGGTTGATAGTGCAAAATCACCATCGAGGTGGGTGACAGCAAGACTTCGCCTTCAGCATGTCCTGGGTTGAGATTACGTACGTTTGTATCACAGATCGTCACCCATTCTTGCTTTCGCTCATTGGGGAGCTTAAAGCGAGCTGTGGCGTTAGTTTGGTTGATGAGGTAGACCAGCTCTTGCCCTTCTTTACCGATACCAAGGTGAAGTGCGACAGAGCTTAAACGGTTCCAATCATCGTGCTCCATTAAGCGACCGTCTGTACGGCGCCAGAAAATACGGTTGTTATTGCGATTCTCGCCACTGAAAGCTCGGATAAATGGCAACATGTATTGATTTCGGTTGGCGACCATTTGTGACATCCATGCTTTGAAATGTTGCTTACGTTCTGTCTCTTCCCAGTTCAGCCAACTGGTTTCGTTATCTTGGCAATAGGCATTATTGTTACCGCCTTGGGTGTGAGACAGAACATCAGCAGTGAGAATGTGTGGGATACCGAAGGCAAACAGCAAGCTAGCAATAAGGTTGCGTTTTTGCTTTTCACGCGTGGCGATAATCATCAGATTTTCCGTCTCGCCTTCAACACCGTAGTTTTCTGAACGATTGTCACCGTGACCGTCGCGATTTTCTTCGCCATTGGCTTCGTTATGTTTGTGCTTGTAAGACACTAAATCTTGCAGTGTGAAGCCATCGTGATACGTGATGTAATTTACGGTGAGTTTGTATGGCCAGTTCGCTGCACTATAAATGTCACGAGAGCCCATTAATCGAGTGGCAAACTCTTTTAAATAGCCTTGATCACCGCGCCAAAAACTGCGGGAAATATCACGCAGTTTGTCATTACATTCGTTCCAACCAAATGGAAAGTTACCCACTTGGTAGCCATTTGGACCAATATCCCAAGGTTCGGCAATCAATTTGGTT